>JAJCXL010000036.1 GCA_029263435.1 Acidobacteriota bacterium
AATCGAATGTCATCGATCTGGTAGTCGCCCGGCTCCCGAAAGACAGGGACGTCTCCGAAGTAGTAGCTCGCGTCATGGTCATAGTGAGGATGTGTCACCGCGACCACATCCGCGGCTACGTCATTCGGAAAGGCGTAACCCATCCACGTATTTCCGTTATACGGATCGAGGGCCAGCTTCGCGCCGGACGGAGCTTCTATGATGAAGCAAGCATGAGCGATGTAGTCGATCCGCATCTGGGTCCATCCCAAGCTCGCGCTACTCCAGACGATGAGCGCCATCGCGATCCTTCTAGACATGCGGGTCCTCCTGTGGGTTCATTCTAGTCGGGTTCGTTCTCTGGTCGACCACGAGACTACGAATCCCTCTTTGTCGTCCGTCTTCTCTTCGTGGGAGTCCCGCGAGCGCTCTGACGATAGAATGCTCGCTCGCACACACATTCGATTGAGGAGTCGACGATGTCGAAAGAGCTCAGGCTTCCCGGCAGACCGAAGAAACCTTCTCCTGATGCCTCCGGGTTAGGAGAGTTCGCCGCCGGGCTTGGCGCGGAAGTCTTGACGGACCGTGAAGTCTCGGCGGATCGAGATGCGGGCGCTCCGTCAGAGGTCGTCGAAGTCTCCGACAACGACGTCCTCGAGCTGGGCTGGGAAGGCGGTATCGTCGAGCTTGTGCGTGTCGGTGATGTCGAATCTCATTTTCCTCAGCTCCAGCGAAGCACGGACGGACGGTTCGAGATCCCAACGCACAGATCGCTCGAAACCTCGACCCGGGGCTCGCTCGACGTGGCGCTCGAGAATCTCCGTCAGATACGGGTGGGTGAGCTCATCGAAGGGACGCTGCTGGACGGCGCCGTCGAGCTCGCCGTACCCAAGGCCGTCCAGAAGCTCGAGAAGATTCACATGCCGGCGCCCGGTCTCTACCGGATCGCGGAGGATGGAGCGCTGGAACAAAGACTCGAGCGAGCTCCGAAGCAACCCGAGCCTATCCTCGTTCTCCTTCACGGGACGTTCAGCAAGACTGCGTCGAGCTTCCGGGACCTGTTCGAGTCGAGCGATTGGAGCGCTCTGTACGACCACTACGAGAAACGTGTGTTCGCGCTGGAGCACCACACGGTCGTCGCGAGCCCCGCCGCAAACGCGCTCGCGCTCGCTCGAGCGCTCCCTCGTGGCGCCAACGTGCACCTCCTCAGCCAATCACGCGGCGGCCTCGTCTCTGACCTTCTCTGCCGTCACCCTTGGGATGACGAACGGGCCAGCGTGCTGTTTCAAGCTCCGCGCTACGCGAAGGTGCGTGAGGAGCTCGAAGCGCTGCGAGCGCTATCGGACGCCTTCGCCGTGACGCGAACCATACGCGTCGCCTCCCCGGCGGCCGGTACGCTGCTCGCCTCCGACCGGCTGGACACCTACTTGAGCGTCATCCTCAGCGTGATCGGAAAGGCGCTCGGTCCCGGCGCCCCGGCGTTGTCGTTCGTCAAGTCGATGGCCTTGGCGATCCTCGCGTCTCGGAGCAAAGCAGACGTGCTTCCGGGCCTCGAAGCCATGATGCCTCATCTCGACAAAGGCTTCGTGCCATTTCTGAATATGGCCGAGGAGCACCCGAGCGAGCTCGCGGTCATCGCCGGTGCCGTTCAGGGCGGAGGCGTTTTCGACACCGTCAAGAAGTTCTTCTCACATCTCTATTTCAGAGAGGAGAACGATTTCGTCGTCGACAGCAAGTCGATGTTCCGGGGTGTGCCTCGCACCACCTCCCATGCCTTCTTCTACCGCGACCCCCGGGCCGATCACTTCTCCTACTTCGCAAACGAAGAGACCCGTTCCCGCATGGTCGAGTGGCTGGTCCACGCCCGAACCGAGCGCTTCGAGCCTATCGACAACGCCAGGCCATTGGGGGGCCTCCGGAGCCGAGACGGAGCACCGCTTCGAACGATCCCGGACGATGACGAGATCGAGCGACTCGCTGAGCGGCGCAAGACCCTCCCGGTCGTGTTCCTTCTTCCCGGGATCATGGGCACTCATCTCGCGAGCCAGAACAACCGCCAGTGGATCCATGTGCGCCGCTTGCTGTGGGGCGGGCTCTCGAAGCTCGGCTTCGCCGGGCGAGACATCAAGCCCGACGGACTCGTGAGCCGATACTACGAGAAACTCTACGACCACCTCTTCGAGCAACACCACGTCATTCCCTTTGGCTTCGACTGGCGCCTGCCCATCGAAGAGTCCGCCAAACGTCTCGCGAAGAGCCTTGCTGCCGAGCTCGAACGCACCCGGCGCCTCGGTCAGCCGGTCCGCATCGTCGCGCACTCCATGGGTGGCCTCGTTTCACGCGCTTTGGTGATGAATCACCCCAACATGTGGGGCGAGATGACCAAGCGTGGAGGCAGGCTCCTCATGCTTGGCACTCCGAACTACGGCTCCTACGTGCCGGCGCAAGTCTTCGCTCGTAAACACAGTCTGCTGAAACACCTCGCTCGCGCCGACTTACGGAGCTCTCTCGACGAGCTCACCGACGTCGTGCGGGGGTTTCCGGGACTCGTCGAGATGCTTCCATTCAAAGGCGACATCGTCGACTTGCTGGAGCGCAAGCACTGGAGAGACATTCCGTTCGCCCCG
>JAJCXL010000037.1 GCA_029263435.1 Acidobacteriota bacterium
CCAGAACCTCGTGCTGGGTGGGACGTTCATGATTCTCGCCTTTGCGAGCGTATCGGTCTACGCGCTCCTCGCGTCACGGGCGCACGCCTTCGCGAAAGATCCGAGGTTGTCGAAGCTCATCAACCGGGTGGGCGGCACCGCACTGATCGGCGCCGGTGTCCTCACCGCAGCGATGCGCCGGGCGTAGACCGCTCACTCGCCGTTTTCTTTTTTCCGTCGAGTGACCTGGATCGGCGGCCGGCTCGTCTGCCGACCCGAGGCCGTTCGGTCCACGGCTAGCGTGACATCAGAGCCTCCGGCCCGTTGACGATGCCCCACCCCATCAATCGCGTCGGAGCCGTGGCGTTGGAGGCGGTGGACCTCAACGCGGCTCTTATCCGCGCGACGGTCCACTCCGGATGTGCCTCCAACAAGAGGGCAACGACTCCAGCCGTCAACGGGCACGCAAAGGACGTTCCGTCGATCAGGCTGTAGCGGTTCGTCGTCGTCGGATCGATCCCTTTGACGAGGACTCCTTGCGCCATCACGTCTGGTTTGATGCGCCCATCCGCCGTCCGCCCCACCGAGCTGAACTCCGCCCGCCGGCCGAAAGCATCGACCGCTCCGATGCTCAGGACGAGCGCGCCGTCCGCGGGTGCGCCGAGCGTGTTCCTTCCCGGCTGAAAGCCGCCATTTCCGGCAGAGGTCACGACGACGACGCCCAACTCAGCCGCCATCTGCGCCGCGCGGGTGGTGAGCGCGGTCTTGCCGTCCATGTCCCGAAACGTGTAGCCGCCGAACGGCGCGTCGAAGTCGAGATAGCCGAGGGAGCTAGTAATGATGTCCGCGCCCCGAGCTTCGGCCCACTCAGCGGCCGCTGCCCAGTTGTCTTCTTCGACGGGAGTCTCGCTCTGGGTATCTTCCGTTTTCGCGAGCAGATAGGACGCGGCATAGGCCGGACCGACGAGCTCTCCGGGCGCGAAGCCCCCGATGACGGATAACACGCTCGCACCGTGCCCTCCATCCCCTCGGTCTTGGTTGTTACCCACCGCGGCATCACCATTCACGAAGTCCCACCGAGCGAGAATCGACAGGTGGTCCAGCGCAACGTGTCCCAGCTTCTTGAAGCCCGTGTCGAAGACCGCGATCACGACCCCGGCACCGGTGAGGCCCGCGTCGTGCAAGGCCGGGACCCCGATCTGTTCATTCTGACCGAAGGAGCTGCCGTAGCTCGGCGACGGACGAGAGACCTCCTCGACCGATGACGCGCGAACAGACGACACCCGAGGCTCTTCCGGTCCGCGACTAAACCGTCCGACCACGTCGAGCTCGCGTACGAAAGGGAGCCTCGCAAGAGCGGCGATCTGAACCGCCGTGGCCTCGACGCTGACCGCGTTGAACCAGGCCGAAACGTGCCGCACGCGACCGACACGACGCCGAACGGACTCCACGTAGTCCGGGACCGGTGGAATGTCTTCGACGCGAAGGCTTCGCGCCGTACCTCGCCTCGCTCGCCGGTCGAGAGCGCGAGAGCTCACGTGGTTTCGAGCCTCCCCGAGTCTCGCCCTAGCATCGCCTTTGTCCGCCAAGAAGACCCAGACGAGTTGCGAGTCTCCGGCGTGGGCGCTCTCCAGTCGTCGTGCCAGTCGCGGGCTCACGACTTGAGCGAAGCCGGCCTGACTCACCAGCACCAGACCACCGACGAAGAGCTTCACCTTGGACATCGTGTGCAATCCCAAAGCTCTAGGATTTCATCCGCACCGGTCCCGCCGCAAGCTCGTTGCCGCGATGAGGTTACAATCCGTCCCGGAGCCACTTATTGCGGCGATTCGCGCGACTCTCTTTGTTGATGGGTTTGGTGACTTGTTCTTGCCAAGCGCCGCCTCGGGACTTCGTGCGGATCGGAGCGGATGTCGATGCAGGAACGATCGACCCCCGACGCATGCGAGACACCACCGCCTACCGCGTGGTCGACCTTCTCTATGACGGGCTCGTCCGCTTGGACGCGTCGGGGTCGCCGGTTCCCGCACTCGCCACCCGCTGGGAGCAGCTAGACGACGTCACGTGGAAGTTCGAGCTCAGAGAAGAGGTGCAGTTCCACGACGGCGCGCCCTTCACCGCCGAGGACGTCGTCCATACCTTCGAGTCCGTGCTCGATCCATCCTTCGGCGCTCCACTCCGTTCGCTCTTCGCCCCGATCGAGCGGGTCGAAGCAACGGGCGAGCACGAGGTGACGTTCAAGCTCCGTCAGGCTTACGCGCCGCTTCTGAGCTATCTCGATCTCGGCATCGTGTCACGAAGCGGGGTCGAGACCATAGGCACCGGACCCTTCGAGCTGACCCGCTGGGATCGGGGCACCAAGATCGTCCTCGGCGCGCGTCCAACCCATTGGAGCGGTGCGCCTCGAATCCAGAAGGTCGAGTTTCTCGTCGTGCCCGACAACACGGCTCGGGCACAAGCGTTCGAGGCGGGCGACATCGATGTGATCCAATCCCCGCTCTCACCCCGCGACGCGATCCGACTCGCCCAAGACGACAGGTTTCAGTCGCACATCATCGATGGCCTGGCGATTACCTATCTGAACTTCAACACCCTAAGAGGGCCCCTCGAGGATCCTAGACTTCGTCGAGCGCTGGCCATGCTCGTCGACCAAGAGGTCATCTTGGGGGAGATCTATGAGGGAAGCGAGAGAGCCGCCCGCTCAGTCCTGCTCCCATCGTCCTGGGCCTTTTCGAACGAGGCGTACCAGCCGGTCTTCGACCCGGACGCTGCAGACGCCTTGCTCGATGAGATCGGCTACACCGATACTGACGGCGATGGGGTGCGAGACAAAGAAGGCGCCGCCCTCGTCATAGAGCTAGGGACCCATAGCGAAGACACCAACCGAGTGCAGACGCTCGAGCTGATGCAAAACGCGTTCTCGCGACACGGTATCGAGGCGAAGCTCCGGGTGTCGGACTGGCCGTCCTTTTCGCTACGTCGCGACGCATCGGAGTTCGACGTGATCTTGCTCGGCTGGACCCAGCTCGTGGACCCCGACCGACTGCTCTACGAGCAGCTTCACTCGACGGGCGG
>JAJCXL010000038.1 GCA_029263435.1 Acidobacteriota bacterium
CGACAAACGCTCGCGAAGTCCGGCGTCGCTCGCCATCCGCACCATCGCGTCCGCGAGGGCGTCGGCGTCTCGGGGGGGTACGACCAACGCGTTGTCATCGTGGACGAGGACCTCGCGCAGCCCGTCGACGTCGGTAGAGACGACCGGACGACCCATGGAGAGGCACTCGAACATGGTCAACGGCGTGCCTTCCCACAGCGAAGGAAACACGGCGATGTCGAACGCACCGAAGCACGCGGCAACGTCACGCTGGAACCCGAGAAAGTGGACGCGCGGGCCGAGTCCCAGACCCTCGGCTTGAGATTCGAGCTCCGGCTGGAGCGGTCCTTCGCCTACGAAAGCGAAGTGGGCATCCGGCACGTGCTTCACCACCCGAGCCGCAGCGTCGACGAGGTAGCGATTGCCTTTCGACTCGTGGAGGCGGGTCACCGTCCCGAACAACGTCACGGCGTCATCATCGAATCCGAGCGACCGACGCGCCTTCGAGGCCTCCTCCGGCGTGTAGGGCTGAAACTCCTCGAGCGGCGCTCCCAAGAACACTTTCTTCACCCGTTCCGGCGAGAGCTTTCGCCCGTGGATGCAAAACTCACGGGTGGACTCCGACACCGCGATGGCGAGATCCGTGAACGGGTCGAAGAACTTGTCGGGAATCTTCTGAAACCAAGGAGTGTCGGTCAGATTCGCGTGCTCGTGCAAGACGTTCGGAATACCGAGATAGAGTGCCGCGGCCCGGCCAAAGGTCGTCGCTCCATAGCCATGCGTCTGGATGACGTCGATGTCGAGCTTCTTGAGTAACGAAATGAGCGCCGGCAGCGTCGACGGGTCGAACTTGCCTTTCTCGAGGTAGTAGACCGGAAAGCCGTAGCTTTCGAGCTTGTCCTCTGAAAGATCTTTTCTGCGCAAGCTCAGAAGCGATACGTCGAAGCGGCTCTTGTCGAAGCGCGGGATCATCCAGGAGAACAATCGCTTCACCCCGTGCATGCGGGAGCCCTCCCAGCCGAGGTGATCGCAGATCTGCAGAACTTTGATCTTACGCATAAGGCGACCGCTCGAGGGGAGCGAGAGAGCGTTTCACTTGGGGAGCCGGTTGTACTTTTTCATGACCTCGCGCAGGCGGTCGATGGGTAGCGCCTCACGGCGACGGCCGTCGCGGCCGGTCACGTCCACTGCCTTCAAGAGAGAGTTGTAGACGGCCTCTTCGGTGGCTTCGATCGTCGCTTGGAAAATCGGGGAGAGCTTGTCGCCACGCAGGACGTTCGCATTCTCGGTGAGCTCCGAGCTCTCGAAGCGGCTCCGAAGCTCCGGAGCCGTCGAGAAGGCGATGACGTAATCACCGCTGCCGTGCGACGACGTCGCCCCGGTGCGCGAAAGACCGAGCATCGCGCGCTTCGCGATCCGAGTGAGTCCACCTTGCCGCAAAGGGGCATCGGTCGCGACCACCATCATGATGGAGCCGTCCGGATTATCCTCGTCGCCGTTCGTGGCATCTCTCAAGTAGTACCGGCCGAGCTCCTCGCCCACCGGCAGCCCGTCCATTTGAAGCACGCCCCCGTAATTGCTCTGCACGAGAACACCGACGGTGAACCCTCCAAGCGCATCCGGGAGCTTGCGAGACGACGTGCCGATACCGCCCTTCCAACCGAAGGCCGAGGTTCCGGTACCCGCTCCGACGACACCCTCTTGAACGGACTCCGCGCTCGCGGTCCGGATCGACTCCAACACGTGCGACTCCTTCACGTGCCGACCACGGATGTCGTTCAGCCCACTGTCATTGGTCTCGCCCACGACCGGATTGAAGGAATGCACGTCCTCGTTGCCGGGAAGCGCCATCAAGTAGCTCACGACCGCGTTCGCGGCATTCCACACGGCGAGTGTCCCCGTCAGCACGATGGGAGACTCGAGCGTTCCGAGCTCTTCGACTTGGGTGTAGCCGACGAGCTTGCCGAACGCGTTTCCGAGATGGATGGCGGCGGGGACTTTCTCTTGAAAAATATTTCCGCCATGCGGAAGAATCGTCGTGACCCCCGTTCGGATGCTGTCGCCTTCCCAGATCGTCACCTGGCCCACTGTCACCCCTTGGACGTCGGTGATGCCGTTGAGAGGGCCGGGGTCGAGAATGCCGGGAGCGAGCCCCAGGTCTCGAGCGCGCGGCTTGGCCGAGGCGTCCGGCTGGGTGTAGCCGTCGGAAACGATGCCAAGCATCGCTAGACTCAACAGGTATTTCATCGTTGGACTCCATTCGCCGGCTTTGCCGGCTCGACCGGCTCCGCGACACTCGCGGGCAAGTTCTCCGTGGGTGCGTCGCCTTTCGAGCGGCGCGTGAGAAAGTCGAGTAGCGCGCGGGTCCGGCCGAGATAATGCTCGTAGCTATAAACCTCGTCCGAGCGCCGCCTCGCGGCTGCGCCCAAAGCTCGTGACCGCTCGGGATCGGAGGCCAGCACTTCGATGCCTTTCGCGTAGGAGACAGGGTTGGGCTCGGTCAAGATCGCGATCTCATCATCGAGGACTTGAGTATGCGTCAAGATCCGAGTGGCCACGATGGGTTTGCCGGATTGCAGGTAAGAATAAATCTTGAGCGGCGTGTTCTTGCCGTGCGAGCGCGGCGAGACCAGCGCGTCACCGACGGCGAGGTAGAGCGGCATCTCTTCCGGAGGTCGCGCTCCGGTGAACACGACCCGCTCGGACAGACCCATGGCGTGCACGTCGCGACGTGCTTTTTCGACTTGCTCGGGCTTGCCTCCCACCATGAGCAAGCGCACCGAAGGTTGGGACACGAGCGCCAACGCTTCGTAGAGGAGATCGAGCCCTTGATAGGCTTCGAACGTTCCCGTATAGAGCAATACGAACGCGTCTTCGAGCCCGAGCTCTCTTCGAAGCGCCACGGCCTGGTCGAGCCCGGCGCTCTCGCCGGACTCCGCGAGCGGCGAGTTCTCGATGAGAAAGCGCGGCTTATCCGCGGAGACGCGCTCGACGACTTCGCCCAGATAAGGGCAGACGTAGATCACGGCGTCCGAGCCTCGAATCGTGATCCGCTCGAAGACGTCGAAGAGATAACGAAGCGGCTTCGAGCTCGAGTAGCGAAAATTCTCGAGTTGCTCGGGAAGCGAGCTGTGCATGTCGTAGATGGTAGGGATCCTAAACAGCTTGGAGAACACGACGCCCATCATCCCCGCTTCTTCGTGGCAATCGAGCAAGTCATAGCGCGTGGACAAGAGCCTCCGCAGCGACGACGTGAAAACCAGCGCATCGAGAGGGAGCTTCGCGAGAGAGGGACCGATCCGGATCTCGCGGATGCCTGGCACCGCCGGAGTACGGAAGATCGTCAGTCCCGGGATATCGACATCCTCGCCGATCGCGTAAGTCACTAGATCGACGGTGTGCCCAAGCTCGGTGAGCGCTCGAATCCGATAGAACTCGCTAAACGGAGTGCCCCTCGGCTGGAAGAAGGGTTGAGGAGCAATCATCAAGATGCGCATGTAGTTCCGGGAATTTCGCGGTGGATTATAGTCTGCGACGAGATGGGGTGTCGCTTTCGCGCTCGGATGCGGCACTTGGCACTGTTCCATTTTTCGTACTACTATTCCGAAGATAGAACGATGCCGCGTCGACGATCCCGCAAACCCATGACCATCGATGGCTTCTTGCCACTGTCTCCCCCTCGATTTCACGTGCTTTTGGCACTCGCAGAAGGAGACAAGCATGGCTACGCGATCCTAAAAGACGTCGGAAAGCTCAGCGGAGGCAAAGTGCGCTTCAGCGCGAGCACGCTCTACAGCGTCATGGATCGGCTCGAAGAAGACGGGCTCATCGAGGAATCGGCGTCCCGACCGGATCCCTCCCTCGACGACGAGCGCCGTCGCTATTTTCGACTGACTCGAAGAGGCACCCAAGTCGCCTCCGCGGAGGCGGAGCGACTCGAAGGGGTTCTGGCGGCGGCCCGGGCCAGACACTTGACCCGTCTGCCCAAGAGGAGCAAGGCATGAGCGACGACCCAAAGCCGAGCCCACGCGCGACCCGGTGGCTCGCTCGCCTGCTCCGAGTTCTGCCGAGCGGCTTCCGCGACAAGCACGGAGCTTCGATCGAGCAGCTCGTCCGGGACCAATTGCGAGACGCTCGTTCAACGCACGCCCGACGCGCGGTGTGGACGTCCACGGTGAAGGACTTGCTTAGCATCGCTCCGCGAGAACATCTCCGGGCTCTTCTGCACGATCAGAAGGTCGCGATGCGGGTCATGCGAAAAAACGCCCTGGTCACCACGGTGGTGCTGTGCACCCTCGCGATCGGCATCGGAGCCAACGTCACACTGTTCAGTGTGGTCAACACCGTCTCGCTCCGTCCTCTCCCGTTTCAGGAGGGCGACCGGCTCGTGCGCATCTACGGAACGAGAGACGGCGGCCCTCCATTTCTCAGCCCCTCGAATCCCGAGCTCTATGACCGGATCGTAGAGGACGGACGCTTTTTCAAAGACATCGTGGCGCAGCGCTTCACGGATGTGAGCCTAGGCACGGATCGTGGGCCCGAGCGGGTGGCTGCGATGGCGGTCACGGCCGGGTGGGCGCGAACACTTGGCATCGAGCCTCTCGTCGGGCGAGTCTTTACCCCCGAGGAAGAACAGCTCGGCCTAGCGGCAGGCGTCGCGCTGGTGAGCCACGGTTTTTGGCAACGTCATCTCGGCGGGGTCCGAGAGACTCTCGGTCGCGACATTCGTGTCGACGAGCGCGAGGTGACCGTGGTGGGGGTGCTGCCCAA
>JAJCXL010000039.1 GCA_029263435.1 Acidobacteriota bacterium
GTCGCGGTCTCGATCGATGGCGGTGCGGAGCCGGTTTGGAGCGCGGACCAAACGAAGCTCTACTACCGGCGGGACGCTTCGATCTTTTCAGCCCCGGTGAGCACGGTATCCGGTTTCGAGGTCGGCGCGCCCACAGAGCTCGTCCGGGTACCGCCGTTACCGGGTGCCGGCGGCAATCCTTCCTTTGACGACTTCCCGAACGGGAGCGGGTTTCTCGTCTTGCGGCCGACACCGGGGAGCGACATTGACCGCATTCATTTCGTCATGAACTGGCAGCGCGAGCTCGAGTAGGCGACTCGACCCAAGCAGAGCGACTACTCTTCGAAGCTCAGGAGCTCTTCTCGTTGGAGGGAGAGGAAGAACTTCCCGATGCGTTCTTCGGCGGGCTCGACGGACTCGCCGAAGCGATCTCGTAAACGCTCGGCGATGTCTCCCGCGGTGCACTTCCCGTCGATGTTCTGCCAGCAAAAGCTCCCGACGTCGTCGAGTCGTAGCTCGCGAGCCGCCATTTGAAAGATGAGCCAATGAACAGGGGCGAGCCAACGGCGCCCGGGACGCGGCCGAGGTCGAATGAGAATGACCCGCTCGCCGTCGAGCTTCGACGACGCGGTCGGAACCGGGACCAGATCGAGCAGGTTTACCGCCGGGCGATCAGCTTCCACCGGCACGTGCTTCCCGCATTTTCTGAAGCGGCATCCAGATGAGCAGATAGGCGAGCGCGGGGTAGGCGATGAGCCCGAGCAAGTAGCTCGGCGTCACGCCCACATTCATGATGCGTTGGAGACCCCCGAACACCGGGAAGAGATCGGCGCCGAGCACGATGAACGCGAGCACGACCGCCGTGAGCGACTCGCCCGCGATGAAACCGGAGGACAAGAGCGTTCCCATGTTCACCGCGCTGGTCTTTTCGTCCTCGGAAGCGTCGTTTTTGTCGAGCAATCGATCGAGGCCGGCGCGGATGAGGCCGCCCACGAAGATCGCTGCGGTGGACTCGAAGGGTAGATACATCCCGACTGCGATGAGCATCGGGGACGGCGCTTTGATCAAGATGAGGCCGATGGCCAAGAACATGCCGACGATGACGAGCGGCCACGCCATGTCACCCCCGACGATGCCGTTGGCCATGAGAGCCATCAGTCCTGCCTGAGGTGCGGGGAGCGCGGCGGAGCCGATGACGTAGACCTCGTGAAGCGCCATGAGCGGCCAAGCGAGCACGAAAGCCGCGACGATCACGCCGAGGATCTCGCCCACCTCCATCTTCCACGGCGAGCCCCCGAGGATGTGGCCGACTTTGAGGTCTTGCATCATGTCGCCCGCGATCCCGGCGGCGCAGCAGACGACTCCGGCGACACCCAGCACTGCAGCGACGCCCTTCACATCCGTGAGGCCGATCGCGACCATGAGCACGGCGGATATCAACAACGCACTCAGAGTGAGCCCGGAGATCGGATTGTTGGAGCTTCCGATGAGACCGACGAGGTAGCCGGCGACCGCTGCGAACAAGAACCCGAGGATGACCATGACGACGGTCAGAAGGAGAGCGCCCGCGATCGAGTCCGCGAAATAGTCGTAGAGAAAAAACGTTGCGATCGAAGCGCCGCCGATGCCAATCGCGGTTTTCTTGAAGTCGATGTCGACATCCGTGCGGTTGGCGCCGGCGGCGTCGCTGGCGCCGACGTTGCCGATTGCTTTCCGGATGCCTTCGATGAGCGAGGTTCGGAGGTTGTACAGGGTATAGAACGCGGCGACGATCATCGTTCCTACCGCGAGCGGTCGGATCTGGCGCAGCCAAACGTCGATAGCGAGCTCCGTGCTCAGGGAATCACTCCAGGCCGGATTCAGAAACATGGCGAGCGGAACGAGCGCCAGCCAGCCGAGCAGCGCGCCCGAGAAAAGGATGGAAGACACTCGCATGCCGACGATGTAGCCGACGCCCATCAGCGCCGGTGAGACCGCCGGCGCAGCCAGGTGCATGCCTCCGCTATAGGCTATCTGGTCCTGACCGATCTGAATGGTCGAGCGTCCGAGGGAAACGAACCGGCTGGCACTGTCCGCGATGATATGGACGCCGTTCGAGTTTTTGAACAGCTCCCACAGACCGGCCATTCCCATGGCACCGAAGACCCATGACGCTCCGCTCTGGCCCCCTTGTCCGGCTTTGACGATCTCCGCGGCGGCGACGCTTTCGGGAAACGGCAAGTCGGCTTCGACGACGAGCGTTCGTCTCAAGATGATGATGAAGAAGACCCCGAGAATGCCGCCAATCAACATGATGGCGGTGCTCTCCCAGTAGTGAATCTCTTCCCACGCACCCGCGATGACGAATGCGGGGATGGTGAAGATCGCACCCGCGACGAGCGCTTCACCGACCGAGGCGGTCGTTCGCGCGATGTTCTCTTCGAGGATGGTGCCTTTGAACGGGCGCAAGGCGGCCATCGCCACCACCGCGGCCGGGAACGTCGCCGCGACGGTGAGACCCGCTTTCATGCCGAGATAGGCGTTCGCGGCCCCGAGCACGACCGCCATCAAGATGCCGAGGAACACGGCCTTGAAAGTGAGCTCCGCCATGTTGGACGTCAGCGGAACGTAGGGAACGTCGGATTTTTTTTCCACGCGGTCGCCTCCCGAATTTCGGCGCGAATTCTATCAGCGTTAGCGCGGCAGAACTAGCGGAGTGGCAAAAAAGGGCCTGACTAGCGTTTGCGTTGGTGGTGGCGCTCGAGGACGTGCGTGACACACGACGTCAGCTTCTTCGCGTACTCGATGTGGAGGAACTCGTTCGGTCCATGCGCGTTGCTCTGCGGTCCGAGCACGCCGGTGATGATGAATTGCGCGTCGGGAAACTTCTCGCCCAGCATGCCCATGAACGGGATCGATCCGCCTTCGCCCATGTGCAACGCCGGCTTTCCATAGAATTTCTGCGACGCTTCGTCGAGACTTTCCCCGAGCCAATCGGCGAGCTCCGGTGCGTTCCACCCTTGGGCGGGCTCGTGAAAGTCAGCCGTGATCTCCGCTCCGTAAGGAGGGTTGCTGCACAACGCCTCCTGGATCACTTCTTTCGCGGCCGACGGATCGAGCGTCGGAGGGATGCGCATCGAGAGGTTCAACGTCGTGTACGGCCGTAGCACGTTTCCGGCGTCCTTCAGGGCGGGCATGCCTTCTTGCCCGGTGACGGCCAAAGCCGGGCGCCACGTTCGGTTGAGGATGAGCTCGACCGGATCGGAGCTCACCGCCTTCGTCGTTCCACACCAGGGGAACTTGGAGAACACTTCATCGCCGAGCACTTTCGCGACCGCTTTCGCTTGCTCCAACCGCTGCTCCGGAATCTCGACGGTGAGCCCCTCCGGGAGGATCGCACCCGAGGTCTCGTCCTCGATCCGACCGATGAGCTGACGCAGCACCCGAAACGATGACGGGACGACGCCGCTCGCATCGCCTGAATGAACTCCCTCCTCGAGGACGTCGGCGCGAAGCGAGCACGCGACGATGCCTCGAAGCGATGTCGTCGACCACA
>JAJCXL010000040.1 GCA_029263435.1 Acidobacteriota bacterium
GAGGCGAGTCCGGTCTTCGAGCCCCCGCCCATCGCGGACGAGCATCCCGCGTTCCAGCCCTATACTTCCGGCTCGACCGGTAGGCCGAAAGGGGTCGTCCTGACCCATGCCGGCCAGTTGTGGTGGGTGCGCTGTCTTACCAAGTACTGGCCGGAAAAATCCGAAGCCCGCGCTTTGGCGGCCGTGCCGCTCTACCACAAGAACGCCATGGCCGGAGCCATCAAGCCGCTTCTTCAATCGGGTGGCACGGTGGTGATTCTGCCCGACTTCGAGCCCGAACGATTCTTGAGAGCGTTAGCACATTATCGATGCACTCAAGCGGGAGCGGTGCCGGCGGTGTTCACCAAGCTCCTCCAACATCGGGCGCTCATTCGAGAGCTGGATTTCTCCGCACTCGAGAGCCTCAATCTCGGCTCGGCTCCGGTACAAAAGGAGCTCATGCTTCAAGTGCAGGAAGCGTTCGATGTGAAGGTCACGGAGAGCTACGGTTTGACCGAAGGAGGACCGGTCATGATCGGGCCTCCGGTAGATGGAACTCCCGTTCCTTTCGGTAGCTGCGGTGTTTGTTGGCCGGAAGGTGAGGTCAAGCTCGTTGCCGCGGACGGAAGCGAATGCCTCGAGATGGAAGCGCTGGGCGAGTTGTGGGTCAGAAACCCCGGCGTGACCCCGGGCTATCACAACCTGCCCGACGTCAATAGAGAGAGGCTGCGAGAGGGTTGGCTGAGGACGGGAGACGTGTTCTCTCGAGACGCGGAGGGTTTTTACTTCTTTCGCGGACGGACCGACGACATGTTCAATTGTGGCGGAGAGAATATCTATCCGAAGGAAGTCGAAGATCTGCTGCTGTCCCACCCGGACGTCTACGATGCCGCGGTGATTGCGTTTCCGCACGCGGTGAAAGGCCACGTCCCGGTCGCGTTGGCGATGAAGGCGAAGAACGGAAACGCGATCGACGAAGACCTGTTGAAAAAACATTGCCTCGATCATGGGCCGGCCTACGCTCATCCACGGCGAGTGCTCGTGGTCGAGCGGCTGCCGCTCAATGGAGCGGGCAAAGTAGATCGGGTGGAAGTGTTGAAGGTGATCGAAGATCGTCTCGGCACCGAGCCGCTCGGAAAGGGGAACCAAACGTGAGCGCTCTATCGCTCGACCATGTCGCTTTGGTCACACCAGACCTGTCGGCATCCATGAACGACTACGAGACTCTGGGGTTCACGCTGACTCCTGAGAGCTCGCACAAGGGCCGAGTCGTCCCGGACGGCCCGGTGGTGCCCTGGGGGTCCGGTAATCACTGCGCGATGTTTCGGCAAGGCTATTTCGAAATCTTGGGTCTGACGGATCCGAGCCGCTACCACGAGCACTTCGATCAGGCGCTCAAGCGGTTTCATGGAGTCTCACTCCTCGCGATTCGGTGTGACGATGCCTCCGCATTCTACGAAGCGCGCAAGGACCGAGTCGGCCTCAAGGAGCCAGTACAGATCGGTCGAGATGTCCCACATGGCTCGGGGACCCGTGAGGGCTCGTTTCGCATCGTACACCTCCACGAGGAAGCCTTCCCTGAAGCTGAGCTCTTTTTCATCGAGCACGAGACGCCCGAGGTTTTGTGGCAGCCGCCGCTGCTCGATCACCTCAACAAGACGGTCGGACTCGCCAGTGTCACCCTGTGCTCGGAGGCGCCGGAAGAGACCGCGGCACGGCTGGAGCGGTGCACCGGACTCGGAGGCATTGGGGTTTCGGGGCGGCCTACGTTTCCGCTCGCATCAGGCCGCATCGACGTCGCGACGCCGGAGGACATCGCCGACAACTATCCAGGTGCGGTGTTACCGGCGGTCCCATCGGTCGCGGTCGTAAAGCTCAAAGTGTCCGACCTGGACGGGACGTCGGGGTTCTTAGAAGGAGCTGGCGTCACCGCGCACACGAGAGGCGACAGCCGCTGGATCCGGCCCGAGCGCGCCGGAGGTGTGATTCTGGAGTTCGTCCCTTGATCCGCGAGTCGTCGGCGCAGCGTAGCTGCTAGCTAGTGGTCGCCTAGCGTAGCTGTTAGCTGGTCGTCGCCGAGCGTAGCTATTAGCGAGTCGTCGCCTAGCGCAGCCAGCCCGGAGGGACGCCTGCTCGACGGCCTTCGTCGACGATCCCCTGGCGCTGACTTCGGGCGGCGGTCAACTGGCTCTCGAGGCGTTGCCGACGCGCCGCGCCCCGCGGGTCGGCGGTCATCTCAGGGCTCTGAAGCTCTCCCTCGAGGGAAGCGATCCTTTGATCGACCGTTCGGAGGCGGTCCTGCCAATATTCGCGGGTCTCGGTTGGGTCTTGTTCAACGGGCACCGCTGCGGACTCCGCGGAAGCTGAAGCTTCGCTCGACGCGTCGTCGCTCGTGCCGTTCTCCGAGTCCGGTTCCGCTTCCGTCGAAACGGTGCTCGAAGTCGCTGGTCCGCCGGCGCGTCGCAGCTCGACATCCGTAATCGTCTGAGACGGCGCCTTGGCGAGCTCCGCCCGGCGCTCTTTTTCTTTCTTCGCCACGTCCGCGAGCGATTGGGCGAAAACCGAAGGGGTGAGAACGGTGACGATGAGCATCACGATCAGTCGGTGCATAGAAGTCCTCCGAGGGCGCGGATTCGAGAGGCATTGTCCCTGGTCCGGCCGCTCCCGCGCAACCGCCAACGGCCGGGTCTCGTGGCCGAAGCGAAGGCCTCTGGATTAAAACATCGTGTTGCTATTCGCTGACGTGTCGGGAACGACTTGTAGGACGTCCCAATGCTCCACGACTTTGCCGGCCTCGTCGAGGCGAAAGATGTCGATGCCGGCGTAGTCTTCATCACCGGGCCACTCTTGGTAGCAATGAAGAACGACATAGTTGCCTTCCGCGATGGCCCGTTTGAAGTGGACCTTCTTACCGGGATGCGCCGCACTCATCCGCTCGAAATACTCGATGAACGCCTCTTTGCCGTCGGCGACCTCGGGATTGTGCTGGATGTAGGTGTCTCCCGCGAACTTCTCGATCGCTTCGCGCGGTTGATTCTGATTGAACATGAGGTCGTAGAATGCTTTCACCGTTCGTTTGTTCCGCTCCAGTCGTTCGCTCATGTTGGCGGTCACTTCTTGACGAAGTAAGTCCCTCGTCCGATCGCTATCCGGCGACCCGCGTCGTCCGTGACTTCGACGTCGACGACTCCGAGCGTCCGCCCGATCTTGATGGCCGTCGCGACGGCATGCAAATCGGTCTCGACCGCCATGCGCAAGTAGTCGATCCTCAAATCCACGGTCGGCACCCCGACCCCTCCGAGCTTGGCGACGACCGCATAGTCGCCGGCGATGTCGATGAGTGCCGCGGTGACCCCGCCGTGGATCTCCGGTCGCTCCGCGGAGCGGCAGAGATCTTTCTTGAATGGCAAGCGCACCGTGACGCCGCCCGTGGCTGCGTCGATGGCGACGGCTTGGATGCCGAGGAACTTCTGATAGGGGGGCTCGTCGAGTGCGCGCTGCAAGGCGTCGAGGGTCAGACTCATCCGTTCATTGTCTCATCGG
>JAJCXL010000041.1 GCA_029263435.1 Acidobacteriota bacterium
GGATCACGAGGGTGGCTTCGACAATTCGGGACTTCATCTGATCTCCTTGTTATGACTAGGGAGCGGAATGGCGTGGCATTATAGGCACGAAGCCAGACCATACGGCGATTCGCTAAAACGGGATCCTGACATGAGAAACGACGTTCTCCGAGCCATGATCGCTTCCGCGACACTTTCTTTCCTTTTTCTCGCCTGTGGCGATGAAGATCGCCCGCCCTCCAAGCGACCGAAAACCGTGACCGTCCTACAGTCATCCGTCGCACTCGGCGACCCTCACATCGTCAGTGACTCTGCCAATCGGCTCAGCATCCAGTTCTCCGTTTATGAAGCGCTCGTGAAGCTCGAGCGCGACGGGAGCTACGGCCCCTCTCTGGCGGAGAGTTGGAGCGTCGAGGACGATGCCCGCACCTGGACCTTCAACCTGCGGAGCGGCGTGACGTTTCACAACGGCGAGACGATGACTGCCGCGGACGTGGTCGCAACACTCGGCCGCGTCCTCGACCCTTCGCTCGGAGGCTCGTTCGGTACCCAGGGCGTCTACATCAGCTACCTCGGAGACGCCGACATCTCGGCTCTCGATGATGCCACGGTCAGGATCGTCACCGAGGAGCCCATGGCGGACTTGCTGGACCTCATCGTGGCCATGCCGATAAGCCCCGAGAGCGAGCTGTCGAAGCTCCCGGACGTTTACGTCGGCAGCGGGCCGTACCGGATCGTGGAACGCGCCCTCGGCCGGACCGTCCTAGGAGCCCATGACGCCTACTGGGGAAAGACTCCCGCCTATGACGAGATCCACTGGATCGCGGAGCCGGACGCGGCCGAACGAGTAGACGCGCTTCTTCGCGGCGAGGCGGACATTGCCTCCAACATCGGAGTCGACGGGAGCGAGCGCATCGCCGGCAATTCCGACAACGATCGCATCAGCACTTACGAACGCGAGAGCGGCCTCGCCATCATCTATATGCTGAATGCCCTGGAGGGGCCATGTCGTGACCCCCGAGTCCGCCAAGCGTTGAACTACGCTCTCGACATCGACGCGATCATCGCCGAGATAAAAAACGGTGCCGCGTCACGACTCAGTGGTTACTTGACGCCTCACCACTTCGGGTTCGACCCCGACACTCCGGTCTACCCGCATGACCCCGACAAGGCGAGGCAACTGCTCGCCGAGGCAGGCTTTGAAGACGGTCTCGAGCTCGTCTTCGATATCCCGTCCGTGATGCCCGATGAAGCGCCCGCGCTCACTCGAATGATGATCGAGCAGTACGAGAGAGTCGGCATCTCCGTCGAGGTGATCGAGCACGAAGATCGCCCGGCCTATGCTGAGATGGTCCGCGAGAAGACTATCCACGACGCTTGTGCGTTCGACTCGAGTCCGCGGAGCACCTATCGGGTGCTGAGGGAGAAGATCCAGTCTACCCGCAAGGGCCCGTGGTGGCAGGGCTACGAGAACGAACGAGTGAATGAGCTGATCGAGCAAGCGGAGACCACCGTCTCCGACTCGGACCGACAACAGATCTATCGCGAGATCTACGCGATGGTGAGAGACGACGCGCCGTGGATCTTTCTCTACAACCCCACGAATTACTGGGGCGTCCGAGCGACTCTCGAAGGCTGGTCGCCGAGCGCGGACGGCTTGATTCTGTTCGACTAGGGCCGCTCGCCGTCCAGGGCTCGCGAGACGATCTCTTCGACGTGGACGCCGGCGCAATCGATCACCGTGTAGCCGCAATCGATGCCGTCGAACGCGACGAACAAGTCGGTGCCTGCGAGCGCCACCGCGTCCGCACCTTGCGTGCGGCAGAGCTTCTCGCCCATTTTCACTAGGATTTCACGCTGCTCTTCCGTCACCCGCGCGGCACCCGCCATCGCGACGTAGGTCTCGTGCGTCGTGTCGAGATCGTCGCCTTCCGGTATCACGACCTCCGCCGAGTGGATGGCGCCGTAGAGCCCGGTCTCGAGGACGGTGCGAGTGCCGAGCAATCCGACCCGCTGGATTCCCTTCTCCGCGAAGTAACGGTCCAGCGCCGGAAGCGCGTTGATGAGCGGAAGAGGTGAGATGGCTTCCAGCTCGCTGATACAAAAATGTCCCGCCATGGACGTCACCACCGCAACGTCTGCCTCAGCTTTCTGGAGTCGTTCCACGAAGCCGAGAAAGACGCGCGCCTGCGCCTCGGCCGCGCCCTTCGCCATGTTCGCGAGCAGCACTTTGGACGTCGCGTTAACGATGGTGAGATCGAGCGTTTCCCCACGGGACGCATAAGCCTGTACCAGGCCCCGGTAGTAGAGCTCCGTCGCCGCGGGACCAATGCCGCCAATCAATCCTAGATGCATCTTCTATGAATACGCGCTCACATCTCCATCGAGCAAGTGTACGGGTGCAATCGCGCATCTCCCGTCGACAGAACCTGCATTGGCATCAAAGCTTCGCAAACGCGCGTGCTCGGCCTGGCTATGCGTCCAGAATTCGCTTGGCAGAGAGATAGAGCACCTTCATATTCTTGTTCAGGACAAGGCCATTGCTGGGATTCACAAAGTCCTCTCCGGTCTTGCTATTCGTGACACCGATAATCACCCCGCCGCGCGCGGGTAGGTCGAGCGCTTTTGCGACTTCGCCGAAAGTCTTCGACTCCAGAGCCTTCGGCAAAACACCGGCGAAAAGCGTATTGCCGCCTCCGAGGACGACTTCACTCAAGGTATCTGCGGTGCCGTGGTGTTCGATAGCGTGGGCGAGAAGCGAGAATCCAAGACGTCGTGTCTCGATGATCTCGTCCGCACCCGCAGCGCGAGCATGCTCGACATTCTCCGAGTCGAGGATCTCGGCAACGACGTAGACGGGTTCTCGCCGTCGCGTCGCAGATTGCTGCTTTTTGAGATAGGACCGAATCGTAAAAAGGGTCAACAGCGTCACCGCGTCGGCCTGTTGTGGAGTGGTATGGCGTGCACCGGCGACGAGCACCGCAGCCGCCCGGCCGATTCGGACCTTGTCGAGCTCGCTCTCTTTCGTGGAGTCTCCGCGAATCCAGAACAATTCGGGCGGTACATCAGCCGGCCGGTCGAGGTTGGCAAAAACGACGATCTTGGACTTGGCGGGGTCATACTCGGAGACCAGCGTATCGAGCAATAGCCCCATACCCTCTTCATAGCCGCACACGACGATATGATTCGCGTAATTACCCATCCGAAACTGCTCCTCGCGGACGCTGAGCACCGCGTGCAAGAGGCTATGGCTCACGATTCCAGCGAACATGGCCAGTGTGAACATGCCTCCGATCATCAAAATCCCTGAGATGATGCGCCCCAGGCCCGTCACGGGTCTAATGTCCCCGAAACCAACCGTGGTGATCGTCACGAGCGCGTACCAGGCCGCGTCCGCGAACGAAGAGATATCGGGATTGGTTCGGCTCTCGACGAAGTAAAGAGTGAGCCCGCCCAAGAGGACTTGGCTCATGAGAAAAGAAAACGCGAGCATGAACAGGAGCCGGTCGCGTTCGAATGAGTGCGAGAGCCCCGTAAACGGGTTGCTGTAGCGGAAGATTTTCCCAGTGCGCAAAAGCCTCAGCAGCCGCAGAACTCGCAGACTCCGAAGCTCGGGCAACAGCGCGAGCACCGTCACGAGGTCGACGAGCATCAGCGGCTGCATCAGAAATCGCAGGCGGCCGACGAGATGCATGCGCATTCGGCCGAGGCGGGGATGCTTGAAGATCTTCAGGTCGGGCGGGTCGAATGTCGCGACTCGGAGAACGAGCTCGAGGGCAAAAAGGCCCAGGATGGCTGAGTCGGCTATTTGAAGAAAGGAGTGGAGTCGGCTCCCAACAGGGACCAGCGATTCGGCAACTAACAAACCGATCGAAGCAAGGATCACCGCCCAAATGACGGCACCAATAATTCGGAAGGCGCGCGACCCACGGTCATGAAACGCCGTTTGTAGTAGGCGGTAGGTGGCGTTCACGAATTCAAAACGCTCCGATGGTTCCGGTTCGCAAGAGTCGAGATCGGGCTCTCCCTCATGATCGTCTACGACCTAGGTGTCTCCGTAATCACGGGTGGAAGACCGCTTGTAGACGAATAGGCACCAACGTGCGGCATCCATTCCAAAGCGGCTTCCTAGCAAGTGTCCCCACTGAGAAGCCGCTAAATTTTTCGATGCCAAGAGGGATTGCAAATTCGGTTGCTTTGTAGCAAACCAGATACTCGGCGTCAGGAAAGTATTCAAGAGCAGTCAGAGATTAGCACGGACTATTGGTCGCTGTTAGTGCATCGATTTCGATCCAGGAAGCCGCCGCGTCGGACCAGGGCCCCTGCGCTCCCGGCCACACTGGCGGTGTCGTGCGATGACCAGAACTCTTGATACAGTGAGGCAATGACGCCCTCGCGATTCTGTATCACGCTGTCATTGGCAGGATTCGGGGCCTTTATGGGCACGGTGCTCCACGCGCAGCCGGAAGAGCTTCGGCTCCAGCAGGCGCTTTCGGCTCGAGAGCGCGTACCGGTCGTCGTCATACTGCGCGAGCCCTCGGCTCCGCGCACCGCTCGCGCGCAAAGAGCACTTCAGATCGCCGAGCTCCGTGAACGAGTGCTCTTAGTGCTTGCTCCCGGCGATCTCGAGCTTCACCACAGCTGGACCTCTGTCAGAGGCTTCGCTGGCGACGTGAGCGCGGCGGGCTTGGAAAAGCTTACCGCGCACCCGGACGTAGAGCAGGTCGGCCTCGACAGAGGGGGGTCGAGCACACTGGCTCAATCATCGCGCCTGGTCGGCGCTCACCTCGCGCGCGCTACCGGCTTCTTGGGCCAAGGCGTCACCGTCGCAGTGCTGGACACCGGAGTCGAGCGAGACCACATCGATCTGAGTGACGACATCGTTGCGGAACATTGCTTCTGCCGGAACGAGAACGGGACTGGATGCTGCCCGAATGGCGGTACGTCTCAGAGCGGCACCGGAGCTGCGACCGACGACAACGGTCATGGGACCCACGTCACCGGCATCATCACTTCCGCGGGGCGGTTCACACCGCGGGGCATCGCACCCGCTGCGAAGATTGTGTCGATCAAGGTCATCGATCGACACGGAGACTTCGAAGCATCGGCGCAGGTGGTCTCCGGCTTGGACTGGATTCTGTCGACTCGAGACGATGTCGACGTCGTCAACATGAGCTTGGGAACCTTCGCCCGTTTCGGCGGCAACTGCGGCGGTGCGACGGCCTTTACCCGCGCGTATCGTGACGCTATCGACACTCTACGCTCGCGCGGGATTCCGGTCTTCGCGTCTTCGGGAAACGACGCGTCCTCCGACCAGATGGACGCGCCGGGTTGCGTGCTCAACGCTATTTCGGTCGGGGCGGTGTTCGACGCGGATTTGGGCTCGGTCGACGCTGCAGGATGCCGCACCCAATCGGGACCCGACGTCATCGCGTGTTTTTCGAACGCCAGCCCCGCACTCGACATACTCGCGCCGGGGGCCCCGGTGCGTTCCGCATGGCTCAATGACGGCACCAAGACCTTCTACGGTACCTCCCAAGCAACCGCGATTGCTTCTGGCGCGGCCGCGTTGCTGTTGAGCGCAAATCCGGCACTACGGGCCAAGGCAATCGAAGACCTCTTGAAAGCCACTGGAGTGCCGACCGGGGATCCGAGGAACGGGAGCGTCTACCCCCGCATCGATGTGTGGGCCGCGATTCAGGCCGTCGCGCCATCGACTTCCTCCGACGTGCCCTAAGCACCTTGGATGGCGCGTCCACGATCCCTCGCGGCTGTCCGAGTCGTCTAGAATCGAATACGATGTCTCGTCGTACGATCTACTCCATCGGCTTGGTGTGGCTGCTCTCTCTTTCGGTTGGGTGCTCCTCCGAGCCGGCACCGCCCGCGCGGGTTCCGAATCCCGTAGCGATCTCATCGGAAGCCCGGGTCGTTTTGGACAGCGAGGGTTGGACCCTCGAGGGCGTTTGGAGACAGCCTTCAGCGCCCGAGCCTATGCCCGCAGTGCTATTGCTTCATTCGGCCGCTTCATCTAAGGACGAGTCGGCCGGGATCGCTTCGGATCTT
>JAJCXL010000042.1 GCA_029263435.1 Acidobacteriota bacterium
CCTCCGGGAGCAAAACCATGCTCTGAAGGCCGAGGCCGCCGGGCTGAGACGTGAGGTCGAGGCCGTGTCGAAGGGACCGGAGGCGAAGGCCGCGCCTCGCGATAAGACTGAGCCCAACGACGCACTGATCAAAGAAGTGGAAGAGCTCCGGCGCGAGCGCAACGCGATTCGGTCGAAAGTCCAAAAACTCATTGAGCGTATCGAAAAGCTCGAAGCGTGATCCGAGAAAACACTTATGGCGACTGACGATAAAGCTGAGCCCCATCTCGTCCCCGTTCTGATCATGGGGCAAACCTATACGGTGCGCGCAGAGCAAGACGGACGCTACATCGAGGAGCTCGCGCGTTTCGTCGATACGAAAATTACGACGATCTCGGAAGCGACCGGTACGAGCGAATCCCTCAAAGTCGCCATTCTCGCGGCGCTCAACATCGCCGACGAGCTCTTCCGGGCGAATGAAGCCGCGCGCAGCAGCGACGAGCAATTATCCTCCCGAATCGCCGAGCTGAGCGATAAACTGGAGAAGTCACTGCGGGAGCCTACGCAGACAACTCCCGTCTGAGATTCTGAACGAAGCTTTGAATTCGTGAAGCTCCTGCTTTGTGCGTGATGAGGAATCATTATTGAGCCAACATTCTATTTGAACGGGAGGCCTACCTGGCGTTTCGGAGCATGGCTCCTCGTGAGTTCGCGAAGGACGTCCGGACGGCCACCCAACCTAACAGGTGGTTCAAATAGATTCCCTCACACGGCAAAGCGGGGCACTTCTCGAAGGCTTTGAGCATCCCACCTATCTCTAGCGGTCCGTGGTGAAAGTGGGGTGTCGCACCGAGAGGGGCGAGGCGCCCGGCTGACAAGGCGCGACGATGGAGAATATTGGGCATATTTGAGGGAGGAGCAACACAGTCAGGCGGGATGCATCGCCCCTCGAATGCAGCCGCACTTTCGCCACGGACTGCTAGTCCGGCATGAGACTGTCCGAGCTCGGCGAGGCGGACTTCCTCCGAGAGCTCGGCGCTCGATTCACAGACCACCCCGACGTCCCAATAGGGATCGGAGACGACGCCGCGGCGATCCGGATGCCGGACGGAGAATCCGTCCTGGTAACGGTGGATAGCTTGGTGGAAGGGACTCATTTCCTACCATCGACGACACCGCCGCGTTTCGTGGGCCGCAAGTCGGTTGCGGTAAGCGCCAGTGACATCGCAGCGATGGGCGGGCGAGCGCGGGCCGCGGTGATGTCCTTGATCGCGCCACCGGAGATTGAGCTCGCTTCGGTGTGGGAGGTCATCGATGGTGCCGCCGAGAAGTGCGAGGAGCTCGGCATGGCTCTCGTCGGAGGAAACATGGCTCGCTCACCGGCGGGCCTCATCGTGGACGTCACGGTGCTAGGACACACCGTTGACGGGCGGACGCTGAAACGGCGAGGCGCGGCGGTGGGAGAGTCGAGTTATGTATCTGGTACGCTCGGTCGCTCGGCCTGTGGGCTGAAGCTCCTTCAGGCCGGAGCGACGCTGTCGGCCTCGAACGGACTCGTTGCCCCTGCCCATCTTCGGAGTGGGCCGTTGGAGTTGGCGCCGGAGTGCATTCGGGCTCATCTCGATCCAGAGCCTCGCCTCGCGCTCGGAGTCGAGCTCAGCGCTAGAGAGCTCGCCACCGCTTGTATCGATCTGTCCGACGGACTGAGCATCGATCTGGTCCGTTTGTGCGAGGCCAGCGGCGTGGGTGCTCGAATCCACGAGAGCTTTCTACCCCTGGCTCCCGGCCTCGTTGCTTGGGAGCGCGAGTGGGAACGAGACCCAGTGGAGCTCGGCCTCAACGGTGGTGAGGATTACGAGCTGTTGTTTACGTCGACGCCTCCTTTGGGCGGCGGGCAGGAGGCGATAGCCTCGGTAGTCGGCGTCCCCTTGACTCTGATCGGGGAAGTCGTCGCACGCGAGCCGGGAGCGCCGGTGGTCTCGTGGGTGCGTGACGACGGGAGCGTGGAGCCGCTCGAGACGACGGGCTGGGATCACTTCACGCGTGAATGACCGCCTGAAGCGCTCCCTCCGTGCGTTGATTCAGCTCGATGGCTCTTCCGAAGCGATCGCACGCGCGTTCGGACTGGGTGTCGCTCTCGGCTTCTCGCCGCTTCTTGGCTTTCACTCGATCATTGCACTCGGAGTGCTCGTCTTCGCGAAGTTGAACCGTCGGGCGTTTCTCGCGGGTGTGTTTCTGAACTTCTGGACTCTCGTTCCCGTCGCAGTTTTGGGAACCGGCCTAGGCATGCTCCTCACGGGGAGCACCGCCGTCATGCCGGAGCTCAGCGGAGATGCCCTTCTATCAGGCCGCTTGTGGCGCGCTCTAAGCGAGGACGTACGCCATCTGCTCGTTCCGTTCGTGCTCGGCAACACGGTCGTTTCGATCGTGTGCGGTCTTGCCGGTTACGCGGTGGCGAAGCGTTTGCTGGCTCGCTACCGCCGCTCCCGGAGTGATAGGGTGACGTCCGCGACGAACGCATGATGCCTCAGAAAAAACTCGGTTTGTGGATGGTCACCGCCCTCGTCGTAGGGAACATGGTGGGCTCTGGCATCTTCTTGCTCCCTGCGTCGCTCGGCGCGTTCGGCGGTATCAGCATCGTTGGTTGGCTCGTCTCTTCGGCCGGAGCCGTGTTGATGGCGTTGGTGTTCTCTCGTCTCGCACGCCTCGTTCGTCGCTCGGGTGGCCCTTATACCTATACCCGCGAAGGATTCGGAGATCTCGCGGGGTTCCTCGTCGCATGGGGCTATTGGATCTCCATCTGGACCACGAATGCTGCCATCGCCGTCGCCTTCGTAAGCTACACGACACTTTTTTGGCCGTCGCTGGACGAGAGCAACGCCCTCAAGGCCCTCGTCGGACTGGGCACGCTGTGGCTACTCACCGGTGTCAATGTTATGGGAGTTCACACCGCCGGCATGGTTCAACTCGTGACGACGGTCATCAAGATGGTCCCCCTGTTCTTGATCGCGGTCGTGGGAGTGTTCTACGTAGACCTGTCGAACTTCACCCCCTTCAACGCGAGCGGTGACTCCGCGTTCTCCGCGGTGACGGCGACGGTAGCCTTGACGCTGTGGGCGTTTCTGGGTCTCGAATCGGGGACGACACCCTCCGAGCACGTGCACGACCCGGAACGGACGATCCCCCGAGCGACTATCCTCGGCACCTTGGCGACGGCGGTCATTTACATCCTGGGGACGGTGGCGGTGATAGGAGTCATGGGCTCCGAAGCGCTCGCGGGATCGAACGCGCCGTTCGCGGATGCAGCGACCAGAATGTGGGGTACGTGGGCCGGCTACGCAGTGGGAGCGGGTGCGGTCGTGTCTTGCTTCGGCGCTTTGAACGGGTGGTTGTTGCTCCAGGGGCAGATACCCTTGGCCGCCGCGCGAGACGGCTTGTTTCCCGCCCGCTTCGGCGAGCTATCGCGCCGCGATACTCCGGCCTTCGGGCTCGTGTTCTCCAGTGTTTTGGCGAGCGCTCTCATGCTGATGAATTTTTCTCGCAGCCTCGTCGAGCAGTTCACGTTCATCATCTTGCTGGCGACGTTGAACACGCTCGTCCCTTATGTGTTCTGTTCCCTCTCCGAGCTCTTGATGCGGTGGCGAGAGCCCGAGCGCTATGACGGCGGCAGACTGGCCGGCTCCGCGACGCTGTCGATATTTGCTTTTGCGTTTTCCTTGTGGGCCATCGCCGGCGCAGGACAAGAGATCGTTTATTGGGGCTTCTTGCTCTTGATGGCCGGGATTCCGGTCTATGTGTGGAATCAGACCCGGGCCAGATCCGGGAGCTCGCGATGAAAATCCGAGCTCGATTGAAACCCGTGCCCTAGCGCGAGGATCGTCGCCTCATCGAAGTGCTTGCCGATGAGCTGGGCGCCGACTGGAAGGCCGGACTCGGAGAAGCCCGCCGGCACGCTCAAGGCTGGCGCGCCAATCAAGTTCGCGGTGATCGTGAAGATGTCGGACAGGTACATCGACAACGGATCCTCGCTTTTTTCTCCGATCGAAAACGCGGGCGTGGGTGTCGTCGGCAAGGCTATCGCGTCGACCTCGGTGAAGGCGTCGTCGAAGTCCCGAGCGAGCAACGTTCTCACTCGCTGCGCCTTCTGATAATAGGCGTCGTAATAGCCCGCGGAGAGAACGAACGTGCCCAACAATATCCGCCGCTTCACCTCGGAGCCGAAGCCTTCGGAGCGGCTTCGCCGCATCATGGTGTTCAGGTCCTGATCGCCCGCGACCCTTAGACCATATCTAACCCCGTCATAGCGGGATAAGTTCGAGCTCGCCTCGGCAGTGGCAAGCAGGTAGTAGCAAGAGACCGCATGCTCGGTCGCGGGGAGCTCCACCTCTTCGATCTCGACTCCAAGCTTCGCGAGCGTCGCGACGAATCGCGAAAAGCTGGCGGCGACATCGGGGTCGACCCCGGTGTTGGTCGCGGATCTCGGTACTCCAACCCTGAGCTTTCGAAGGTCGGTGTCGAGCGCCTTGGAATAGGCCGGTACCGCTCGTCGTGAGCTCGTCGCGTCCTTGGGATCGTGCCCGGCGATCGCCTCGAGAACGATCGCGACATCTTCCGCCGAGGCCGCCATCGGGCCTGCTTGGTCCAAAGAGGACGCGAAAGCGATCATCCCGTAGCGTGAGACGCGGCCGTAGGTCGGCTTGAGCCCGGTGACGCCGCACAGGGCGGCAGGTTGTCGGATCGAGCCCCCAGTGTCGGTGCCGAGCGCTGCGGGGACGAGTCGTGCTGCGACGGCAGCCGCGGACCCTCCACTCGACCCTCCGGGCACCCGGGAGGTATCCCATGGGTTGCGCGTTGGATGAAAGCCCGAGTTCTCAGTGGACGAGCCCATGGCGAACTCGTCCATGTTGGTCTTTCCGAAGACGATGGCGCCGGCGCCATAGAGTCTATCGATGACGGTCGCATCGAAGACCGGGACGTAGTTTTCGAGGGCGCGCGATCCGCAGGTGCATTTGCTGCCGGCAACGGAAATGATGTCTTTCACCGCCACGGGCAGTCCGTGAAGAGCGCCCCTTTTTTCCGGCGGGAGGGCGTCGAGATGCCGAGCGCGCTCCAGCGCTTGGCTCGCCATCGGATCGAGAAATGCGCCGAGGCTGTCGTCGAGAGCGCTGACCCGGTCGCGGAACAGCTCTGTGAGCTCGACAGCGGAGACCTCGCCGGCCTTCGTCTTTTTGGTGAGATCGGCGACCGAGAGTCGCCACAGGCTCAAGGAAGCACCCGTGGAACTTTGAACAGACCGTCACCGCTATCCGGAGCCCCATCGAGCACCTGGTCCCGATCGAGGCTCGGCGTCACAACGTCGCTGCGGAGCGCGTCGCCCTCCGTTTGGCCTGCAACGAGCAGTGCGTGAGAGGTGGGAGGCACGTCGTCGGTGTCGAGCGCCTGAATGTGTCGCGCGAATCCGAGAATACGGTCGAGCTGCTCGCCGAACTGGCGCTCTTCATCATCAGACAGCGAAAGATTGGCGAGCGCGGCGAGCTTGCGCACCCGCCCTTCCGGAAGCTCGGTCATCGTGCGTAGTATATACTCTCTCGCATGTCCCCTGAGACGGAGACGCCGATGGCAGCGACAGCCCCAGTGCCCTCGCCGCCGCGAGAAGCGCCCCTCGATCTTTCCCTCGTGATTCCGGTTTTCAACGAAGAGGGGAACCTCCCCAAGCTGTATCAAGAGATCACGGATGCCTTGGACGCGAGCGGCAGAAGCTACGAAGTGATCTTCGTGGATGACGGAAGCACCGATGCGAGCTTCGCCCTGTTGAGCTCTCTCCACCACCGCGATCTGCGGGTGCGCGTGTTGCGCTTCAGAAAGAATTTCGGTCAGACCGCGGCACTCGCCGCCGGCTTCGACCACGCGCGAGGCTTGGTCATCGTCACGCTCGACGCGGATCTTCAGAACCCTCCCGCGGATATCCCGAAGCTCGTGGATCGTCTCGACGGCGGCTTCGATATCGTGTGTGGCTGGCGCCGCGATCGAAAGGATCCGTTCTTGTCACGCCGGCTGCCGTCTCAGATCGCTAACTGGTTGATCTCCAAGACGACCGGCGTCCAGTTGCACGACTACGGGTGTACGTTGAAAGCGTTTCGCTCTGACGTCGTTAAGAACATCCACCTCTACGGCGAAATGCATCGCTTTATCCCCGCGGTCGCGAGCAGCCTCGGCGTGTCCATCGACGAGGTCGTCGTCGATCACAGACCTCGGAGCGTCGGTCAGTCGAAGTA
>JAJCXL010000043.1 GCA_029263435.1 Acidobacteriota bacterium
GACCGTCGAGACGGATTCGGATTGGCGGATCTTCATCGACCTGTTCAGGATTCCGCCCCCGGGGGAGGCGCCGGTTCATGTGGCCAGCGCCGGGCGAGGAGAGAGACGCTTGAGCTTCGAGCCGCGGCGCGACGGCGACTATCTCGTGCGGCTGCAATCCGAGCTCTTGCGTGGTGGAAGTGGCACCTTGGAGATCCAAAACGTCGCGGCCCTCTCTTTTCCCGTGGACGGCCGCGACACCGGAAGCATCGGCAGCACTTTCGGTGTCCCCCGAGAAGGCGGACGACGCCAGCATCACGGGGTCGACATTTTCGCGCCGCGCCACACCCCGGTACTCGCGACATCGAGAGCGAGGGTTCGTCGCGTCGCCGACTGGAAGCTGGGAGGGCACGTCGTTTGGCTCGAGGATCCCGAGCGTGGCCTGCGCCTCTACTTCGCGCACCTCCAGACCCAAGACGTAGAAGAAGGGGCGTGGGTATCCCCCGGGGATCAAATAGGGACGGTCGGCAATAGCGGAAACGCAAGGACCACGCCTCCGCATCTGCATTTCGGAGTCTACGTACGCGGCGAAGGGCCCATCGATCCCTTCTCGTTTCTCGCGGCACCAAAAACGTTGCCCGAGTCGGTGGACGTCGATCTCGACAATCTCGGCCATTGGGTGCGCACGAAAGGCTCACCCATCTCTTTGCTGGCTCAGCCGAGAGGCGCGGGGGTCGTCGTCGACGTCCCTCCGCATACGCCGCTCCTCGTCTGGGGCGGCGCCGGGCACCGCTATCGCGTCGCCCTCCCCAATGGCGTTGTCGGTTATGTCCGCGAGCGGTCGACGGAAGTCGCGACAGCCGCCGTGGATGTGGTCGACTTGGCCCGGCGGACGGCGGTCCTGGACCGCCCGGAGCACGACGCGGCCGTAAAGCGACATTTGCCCGAGGGCACCCAAATCAACGTGCTCGCTCGATTCGACGATTTCTCATGGGTCGCCTCCGAGCGCTCGAGCGCCGAGCGTCCCGAGTGGATCCGCTCGCTCTCACCGTGACGGCGGATCCGCTCGCTCTCACCGTAACCCCCGAGCCCTCCCCCCAGCCAGGCCAAGGCGGCATGGGAAATCACCCACGACCCGCTGTCGGAAAACCCCAACGCGCGGGATCACATTCGTCTGCGAAGCGACCCTGTATCCTCTTGCAAGGGGGACTGACACGAGCATGATGAGCGCATCGACGCAAGCGGACTGGACGGGGGCATTCTCACCGCTCGCTTTTACCGACGTATTGAAGCGGGTCGCCAAGGAGCAGAGCTCCGGCGAGCTTCAGATCGTAAGCGGCAATTGGATCAAGACCATCGTCGTAGACAAAGGAGCCGTGCGCGCAGCTTCGAGCAACATGCGCCAGGACCGCCTGGGCGAGAGCATGCTGTCGCATGACTTCATCTCTTCGAACGACTTCAAAGCCGCAAGTGAGCGCATGGCGAACGACGGATGTCGTTTCGGCGAGGCTCTCGTCCAGATGGGGCGACTGAACCCGAAACAGCTCCAGCGAGAGCTCGCAGTGCAGGTGCAGCGGATCGTATTGTCCTTGTTTCGGGTCAGCGAAGGCCTCTACCGCTTCGAGGCGTCCGAGGGTACGCCGGAAAAAGCGACGTTCTCACTCCCCGTCCCACCGCTGGTGCTCAAAGGGCTTCGTCGTATCGACGATGGTCGGCTCTTGCTCGGGGCACTGCCTCCCACCGATACGAGGGTGCGCGTCTCTGCCACGCCCGCCTTTCCTGTCGATCGTACGCGACTCGCGTCCTTCGAGCGCGCGCTGCTGGACAAAGCCGAGGATGGCGCCACCGTCGGGGATCTCGTCCGCAACGCGAACGTACCGCGCAGGACGGCTCTGAGGAGCTGCTACGGACTCCTGACCCTGGGAATCCTCGAGATCGAGACCGAGGCGGCGCCGGTCGAAGCTCCACCAGCCACCACGAAGGAGCCCGCGAGAGAGACGATCGAAAGCCGATACGAGCAGCTAGATGCTCTCGCCGAAGAGGACCTCCTCGGCGTGCAATGCGACGCGAGCGAGCAAGACTTGAAAGCAGCCTACAAGCGGCTGTCCGCCGAGTGGAGCGGGATCCGCGAGCAGACCCACGAGACCGAGCTTCTCGAAAAAATCGATGCCATCGAGTTTCGCTTCGCTGCGGCCTACCATCAGCTACTCGTCGAGCGAGACAGGACCACGGAGGAGCTCGGCGCGAACCCGGATCCGACCGCTGCGGATCCTGCCCGTGACGCACGGGTCGAACAGCTCGTCCGTGACGCCAAACTTCACCTGCAAGTCGAAGACTGCAACGGCGCATTGTCTCTCTTGCACGAGCTCGTGGCTCTCGAGCCGTCGAACCCCTACTTCCAAGTGATGCTCGGCCAGGCAATGGTTCTTCATCCAACCCTCGACAAAAGCGCTGAGGAGCATTTCCTCCAGGCCGTCGAGCTTTCACCCGAGGACGCGGAGGTCCGGGTCACGCTCGGGCGTTACTACCAAAGCATGAAACAAAACGCTCGCGCAACGGCGGAGTTTTCCCGAGCGCTCGACATCGACCCCGAGCACGAGGAAGCGAAACGCTACCTGGACGCGACCGGAAAGCCGACGGGAGTCAAAGGCCTGTTCTCGAAGCTGTTTGGCTGATTTCCGTGATGTCGACTCGGCGCAGATAGAAATCTCGGTCGAGCCGCCGAGTGCGGATGCCAGGATCGTCGACCGACAGCGTTAGGTCGTATCGACCCGGCTCGGTGGGACGCCAGGTGTGCGACCACAACGTCCACGTGTCGTTTCGGTGGTGGTCGAGGTTCTCCAAAGGCTCCGCGGGCAAGTCTTCTCGAAACCGGATCGAGACCCGATCCGTGGGTGCGTCACCACCCCAAAGGAGTCCCCAAACCCGGTAGAACACCCCGTCTTCCGATCGCCATTTCTCCACCCGGATAGGCATGCCCGTCTGGTCCATCGTCGCGGGGATGAAATCTCGCGCCATCTCCGGAACCCCGTCCTGATGCGTACGGCTGGAAAACTCTCGCATTTGGGACGTCGACGCCGCTTCGTCGTCGACGAGCTCGAGCTCCGAGACCCACTTGATACAGGTGCATCCGTACCAGTTCGGCATGATGAGACGCACCGGCTCCCCATGATCTTTCGGAAGCGGCTTGCCGTTCATTCCCGTGGCGAGAAACGCCCCCGCTCGATCGAGCTGTTCGAAGTCGAAGATCCAGCTCGCCCCCTTGCCTCTCGGAGTGCGAACATCGGAATGCTCGTCGTGCCCGGTGACGAGGAGGCGCGTCGCACGTGAGCTCGGATGCATCCGGTCGAGGATGGTAGCTACCGGCACCCCGCTCCACTCGGCGCTGCTCAAGAGCCCGAACTTCCGAAACTTAGAATTTCCCGAACATTCGAGGAGCTGAGATCCCATCGATTCGGCGTCGCCCTCGATGTCGGACAAACGCAACGTGGTCTCCTCCCGCACGTGCCCCCGCAGCGCAATCTCCCACGGTCCTTCGTGTTTCAAGCCGTCCGGGTAGCGAGTGCGAATGAAGAACTCGTCGTTCGGAGTCACGAGAGACTCTTGTCGGATCTTTGCGAGGTCCACGACGAGACGGCCCTGATGGCTCCCTTCGATCAACGTTCCGATCGGACTTCCGCCTTCTTCTACGAACGGGACGATGTCGATCAGCTCGCCCTCGGAGCTACGGGACCACGACATCTTTCCCGCGACCAGGGTCGCGAGAGAAGCGCCAATGAAAGTTCTTCGTGTGAGATCCGTCATACGACGCGGATTCTATCAAATCCGAGACCACCCTCTTTACGAACGAGCGGCGACACCGCGTCTTCTATCTAGTCGAGGAATCGAAGCCGAGTCTCGGGCGTCGGCAACCGGCAGCTCTCGAACTGACCGAACCACCGATAGCGTCGTTTCGCGACGAATCGATAGACGCCATCGCGGATCGGACGGGGCACCCATCGAAGCACGGACAAGAGGCCCCACACTCCGCCCACGTCCTGAAGAATCGCGAACACTGCATCCGAGCGTTCGAAGAGCTCCTCCGAATCAGCGTTGCCTCTGACGTAGAGCATCGTCGACAGATCGCGTGAAACACCGGAGTGAGCCGCCAGAACCGCGCCGGCGGTCGGACCTTGTAGCGGCGCGAAGCGCAGTCTTTCGTTCTTGTCGATGGAAATCAATGCGCGGACCGAGCCGTCGCAAAGCGCGCAGACACCGTCGAACAACACGAGTCCCATATCGGCTCCCTAGCCCGGAGGAACGTCTCGAACCGCTCGGACGAACCGCCAGCCCTCCGCTCCGCGTTGGAGCGTCGCGGCGACCCGTTCGGGCTGAAACGGCGTCCCAAAAGCGACGAACCGCTCTTCCCCCCGAAACACGACGATCACGAGCTCGAATCGAGCGACGGCTTCTTCGCCCGTCACGTCGACTCGCACCGCTTGTACCGTGACGTTCATGCGGTCGACTCGAGAAAAGCTCTCCCGGACCCGTTGCTCCAACAGGCTTCGACTGGGATGCAGGTAGTCCTCATAGTCGCTCGCGAAATGGGACAAGAACCCCTCGGCGTCGACTCTTTCCGCGGCCGAAGCAGCGTTTTTCAACGCTCGGGCCACCTGCGCCTCGGCGGAGAGGACCGTTTTCCACGCAACGTAGCCGCTGACCATGAGCGCGGCTCCGACGACAAGGATCCATCCGTTTCGGCCCATAAATCGATTGTGACACAATGCGCGCCGTCGTGAAGAAGCTCGAGGACATCGACTGGCACCACTGGAAGGCCAAGGATCCGGCGACCCTGGTTTTCATCGTCACGGACGGCCAGATCCTCCTCATCCGCAAGAAACGCGGGCTCGGAGCCGGAAAGATCAACGCGCCCGGCGGCCGGCTCGAGCCGGGCGAGACTCCCGAGCAAGGTGCGGTGCGAGAGGTGCAAGAGGAGCTTTGCATTACCCCTGAAGGCCTCTCCTACTGCGGCGAAAACTTGTTCCAGTTCGTGGACGGCTACTCGATCCATGTCCATGTCTACCGGGCGGACGGCTACGAAGGCGAGCCGACCGAAACGGAGGAAGCAACGCCGATTTGGACGCCGCTCGACGCCATCCCCTATGACGAGATGTGGGAGGACGACGCTCTTTGGGTCCCGCTCGTGCTCTCCCGCACCGGATTCTCGGGTCGGTACTTGTTCGACGACGATGTCATGCTCGACTACGAGCTCGATATCACCTCGAGCGCGACCTAGTCCCCTGGAACTAGCCGAGCCCGTCCGCGCTCCGTGCTGTCCGCTATTGTGGAAACGCGCCCGGAGGCGTATCGAGATAGCCCTCGCCGTCGAGGGCCTCCATCATCGCCACCAACGCGTCGATCTCTTCCTCGGATAGGTCGAGTGCTTTTATCTTCGGATCCAGATAGGGGTTGGGGTCTCCGCCGCGATTGTAGAGCTCGACCACCTCTCGCAGAGTTTCGATAGAGCCGTCATGCATATAGGGCGCACGGTGGGTCACTTCTCGCACGGTCGGGGTCTTGAACGCCCCTTTTTCCGATTCCTGATTCGTGATGGCGAAGCGACCCTCGTCGCGGAAGGTCTCGGAGTCCGGGTCCCAGCCCACACCCAAATTGTGGAACAGGGTGTCGGTGAAGTTGTAGCCGAGGTGACATTGGTTGCAGCCCGCTTTATCGAAGAACAGCTGGTCGCCGAGCTTCACTTCGTCGCTCACCGCGCTCTCGTCTCCGGCTTTCCACCGGTCGTAGGGAGAGTTTCCGCTCATCCGCGTGCGCTCGTAGTCAGCGATGGCTTTCGCCACCCGGTCCGTCGTGATTCCAGGAGAGCCGAACGTCGCCTCGAAGTAACGCGCATAACCTTGGATTCCCTGAAGCGTCTCGATCATCGCGTCATGGGTGTTTCCCATCTCAATCGGATTCTCGACCGGACCCAATGCTTGGTCCTCGAGGTTGGCCGCGCGGCCGTCCCAAAACGTGTGCGGCAAGAGTGCCCACGCCGCGTTGATGAAAGTCGGTGCTTTCCGCCCGCCTTCTTGCCCGGCGATCCCAGTGGAGACCGAGGTGGGCTCGGAGAAAGCGTTCGCGGGACGATGACACGTCGCGCACGAGATGGTGTTGTCGGCAGAGAGTCTCGTGTCGTAGAAAAGCCACCGGCCGAGACGCACGGTCTCCACGGTCGGGGGCTCGGCGAGCTCTTCGAAGGTGTGGTCGACGCCAAGCGGAGGCGCCGGTAGCGGAGAGAGCGGATTCGCGGCCTCCCATTCCGGCAGTGGCTCTGGTTGGGCGCAACCGAGTGCAAGCACGGCGGCCAACAGAACGAAGATCCAAAGCATAAGTGGCTTCATGGGGTTCGAATAGCTCCTAGAGAAGATGGCGCGAGTTGGGTCGGATTCGACACTAAATGATAGTGACGAAGGCCGTTGTAGATCAATAGCCCAGCCCCTGAGCGACCACACTCGCAACGGATTTTACGGGTGTTACGTGCTACCCTCCGATCGTGAGACGAAGCGTTCGCGATCTCGAGCTAGGGATGGGCCGAGCGATCACGCGCCGAGATTTCCTGAACGGTGTGTCACTCGCCGTCACTTCTCCGGTGCTCATGAGAGCACAACCCGCAGCACCCACGAACGTCTCATACCCGCCCTCTCTCACCGGCATGCGAGGCGCCCACGACGGGTCGTGGGAGCCCGCTCATCGCCTTGTCGAGGGGGCCACGTGGGCAGAGCCGCGCGACAGCGGGGAGACCTATGACTTGGTGGTCGTCGGCGGCGGCATCAGTGGCCTAGCCGCGGCGTACTTCTTCAGGCAGGCCGCCGGTCCAGACGCCTCTATTCTGGTACTGGACAACCACGACGACTTCGGTGGACACGCTAAGCGCAATGAGTTCGAGAGCTCGGGGCGACGGTTGATAGGCTACGGCGGGAGTCAATCGATCGACACGCCGTCCGGCTTCAGTCGGGAATCGCTCGGTCTCTTCTCCGCTCTGGGTATCGATCTCGAGCGTTTTCACACGGCCTTCGACCGCGACCTCTACGCATCGCTCGGACTCGGCCGCGGAGTGTTCTTCGATCGAGAGACGTTCGGAGAAGACGCGCTCGTCCTGCGAGGTGACCGTTCCTGGGAAGAGTTCGCGTCGGAGACACCACTAGGCGCACGAGCGCGCGCAGACCTCGTCCGACTGCACGAGGCCGAGACGGATTATTTGCCCGGTCTCAGCTCAGCGGAGAAGAAAGCGGAGTTGCGCTCGATCAGCTATCGCGACTTCCTCGAGCGCCACGTCCGAGTGGACCCGCAAGTACTCCAGTTCCTCCAAACGCGCACCAACGGCCAATTCGGGATTGGCATCGATGGCGTCTCCGCACTCATATCTTGGCGGCTGAACTTTCCCGGACTCACCCATCTAGGTCTGGAAAAGGAGCCTGCCGGCCGCATGGGTCAGCCGAAGTCAGAGGTCCATCGCGATCCGTACATCTTTCATTTCCCCGACGGCAACGCCTCCATCCCGAGACTGCTCGTCAGGGCGCTCAACCCGCGGGTCGCTTCCGGGCACACGATGGACGACGTCGTCACTGACCGGTTTCGCTACGACCGTCTGGACGAGCCGGGCGCAAAAACGCGCATCCGTCTCGAGAGCACGGCAGTCCGGGTGCGAGAGAGCACGGGAGGCGAGATCGACGTCACCTACGTGAAGGACGATCGCGCCACTAGAGTGCGGGGCCGGGCGGTGGTGATGGCGTGTTGGAACTCCATCATTCCCTTTCTCTGCCCCGAGCTTCCAGAGAAACAGACAA
>JAJCXL010000044.1 GCA_029263435.1 Acidobacteriota bacterium
ATCGTCGAGACGCCTTCATGCGTTTCATAAGCACGGGCGGCAAGGCCCCTTCGGTCTCGCTCGAAGACGCGGTCTTTTCCGGACCGGCGCCCGATGGCGGCCTCTACGTACCCGAGCGCATCGACCCGGTGAGCGTTTCCACCGGTCCCGCTCACAGCGTAGCCGACACCGCCACCGTCGTCGCGCGACAGCTCTTCTCCGAAGATCTTTCCGCCGAGTCGATCGAGCGCATGGTGCGAGAGAGTCTCGACTTCGAGATCCCACTCGTCGAGGTCGAGCCCGAGCTCATGTGTCTCGAGCTGTTTCATGGCCCCACCCATGCGTTCAAAGACGTGGGCGCTCGGTTCATGGCTCGCTTGATGGCGCATTTCCTGTCGAGTCGCAGCGAAGGCGCGACGGTGCTGGTGGCGACCTCAGGAGACACGGGAAGCGCAGTGGCCCATGCGTTCGTGGGCCTCGAGGGCTTTCGCGTGGTCGTACTGTTTCCACGCGGCAAGGTCAGCCCTCTCCAGCAACGATTGTTCACGACATTGGGCGACAACGTCACCGCGGTGTCCATCGATGGCACGTTCGATGACTGCCAAAGGCTCGTGAAGGCCGCTTTCGCCGACACTGCGTTACGCGAAACCGAAAGCCTCGTCTCCGCCAACTCGATCAATGTCGCGCGATTACTGCCGCAAACGTTTTACTACTTTCACCTGCGAGCGCAGCTTCCCGACGAGGCCGCACCCCTTACCGTATGCACACCGTCCGGCAACTTCGGTAACGTCACGGCGGGTTTGATGGCCAAGCGCATGGGCTGCAACATTTCTCGTTTCGTCGCTGCGACCAACGTGAACGATGTCGTGCCGGAATTCTTGGCGTCCGGCGTGTTTCGGCCGCGCGCCTCGGTCCCCACCCTCTCGAACGCGATGGATGTCGGAGACCCGAGCAACTTCGTGCGTATTCAATGGTTGTATAACGGAGACCGCGACGAGATATCGCGGGATCTCGAAGGACGCGCATTCACCGACGAACAGACCGAAGACGCCATCCGATCCGTATTTCGCCGCACGGGGTACGTGCTCGATCCTCACGGAGCGGTCGGCTATCTCGGTGCCAAGACGGTCGAGCGAGGACCCCGGGTGTTTCTCGGCACCGCTCACCCGGCGAAGTTTCGAGAGACGGTCGAGCGCGTGATCGAGCAGGAAATCCCTCTCCCTCCTGCGCTCGCGCTCTCTCAATCCAAACCTGAACGTGTGATCGAGCTCCCCGCGCTCTATGAGGAGCTGAAAGTTCTGTTGGAAGGAAGCTAACTAAGATGACCACTAGATTGTCGTTTCACGGGGGCGCGGGAACCGTCACCGGCTCCCGCTATCTCGTCGAGACCGATAGCTTTCGGTTCCTCGTCGATGCCGGATTGTTTCAAGGCTTGAAGAAGCTTCGAGAACGCAACTGGCAGGACCCCGGCTTCGACCCGAAATCAGTCGACTTCATGTTTCTCACCCACGCGCATATCGATCATGCGGGCTACCTACCGCGACTCGTCAAGGACGGCTTCCGGGGGCCTGTCTACTGCACGCGCGCGACACGCGATCTCGCGCAGCTCATGTTGATGGACTCGGCGAAGATTCAAGAAGAGGACGCGCGTTACGCAAACAAGAAGGGGTTCAGTAAGCACCGTCCGGCTCTCCCGCTCTACACCTCGAACGACGCTGCCGGAGCGCTCGGGTTTATGGAGCCGGTCGACTACGGAGAATGGCTCGAGCCCGCGCCCGGGCTCAAAGTACGCTTCGTCAACGCCGGCCACATCCTCGGAGCGGCGATGGTCGAGGCCCACATCGACACGGTTAGCCGCACGCAGCGGATCGTTTTCAGCGGCGATGTCGGACGCTACGGCGTGCCGCTACATTCCGACCCCGATCCTCTCCCCGACTGTCATTTCCTCGTGATGGAGTCCACCTACGGCGATCGCGCGCATCGTGCCGAGACCATCGAGGAGCAAATCCGAGAGGCGCTCATCGATTGCGTCGATCGCAAAGGTATCGCCCTCATCCCCTCCTTCGCGGTCGGCCGTTCTCAGCTCGTCACGCTGTGCTTGCGCCAGCTCATCAAAGCGGGCCGTCTCCCGGACGTTCCGATCCATATCGACAGTCCTATGGCCGTCGATGCGACTCGGATCTACTCGACCCATATTCGGGATCTGAGCCTCGACGGGGACCTCAGCGATGACGGCCAGAGCAGGCTCTTTCCGAGCAACGTGAAATTTCACAAGTCGGTGGAGGAATCCATCGAGCTCAACAAGCTGCCGGGTCCGCGCATCATCATCTCGGCGAGCGGCATGTTGACCGCCGGGCGCGTCCTCCATCATTTGAAGCGGGTCCTGCGAGACAAGAGGAACTTGGTCATGCTCGTCGGCTATCAAGCAGCGGGCACCCGCGGGCGAGCAATGTTGGAAGGGAAAAAGACGGTCCGAGTGCACGGTGAAGACGTTCCCATCAATGCCCAGTTCATCTCAATCAGCGGACTGTCCGCGCACGCGGACAAGGACGAGCTCCTGCGCTTCGTCCAATCCGCCGGTGGGAGCGCCGAGCAGCCCGACACGATCTTCGTGACCCACGGCGAGCCGCGCTCTTCCGCCGCCCTCGCGACGACCTTGAAAGAAAAGCTGGGCTCGCGCACCTTCACGCCCGAGCTCGGCGACAGCTACGACCTAGACGAGCTTTTGGCCGGCAGCTAGGCCCCGAGAAAAAGGACCTGGTCCATTTTTTAGGGGGACATAGGAGCTGTTAAACTGCTGAAACAAAAGCTCTTTATGAACCGTGAATCCGCCCTCGAAAAGGGACCTGGTCCATTTAACCTGAAAGAGCCGCTCCGGGCGGCAACCACGCTGACCCCTTTTTTCCGCGAATCCGTCGCTTTGGCGGGTGGGTTTCGACGAGGGATTCCAAAGCCCGGGCTAGGGACTTTCGCTCGCGGTGGCGTAGTAGCCTTGGCGGGTGCGCACGACGAGCTCCGGGCGGTCCTGGATCTGAACCTCGAGTGGACGCCAACTCTCGGTCGGATCCGTCGAGCGCACCGGTGCGTACGCCATTCGATAGTGCCGATGGAGATCGTCCTGCACGTCGGCGAAGGCTTGCTTCACCTGATCGACATCTTCGGGGAAGAACGCTCGTCCGCCCGTCGCCTCGGCGAGCGACGTGAGAAAAGGCCGGTTCACGCTATCGCTCCCCGAAGGTCCCCATCCGGTAAAGCCGACGGTATAGATCGTGACTTCGCTCAACTTCGCCGCCTCCAACGCTTCATCCTGTGAAGACTGACTCCCCTGGTCGGCCGGGCCGGCGTCGTCCCCATCGGTGAAGAGAAGAAGCGACTTTCTGCCGTCGATGATCGAGACCTCGCTGAGTCCGCCGACGATGGCGTCGTACAAAGCCGTCCTCCCTGCCGGACGCATGGACATCAGGAACGCGTAGTGCTCCTCGAGCGAACGGGTGAAATTCGTGCCGTAGCGGACGTCGTTCGCGAACAATCCAATGCGCGCCGTGTCCCCTTCGCTCAGATTCTGCGCGAACAAATAGGCCGCCGTTTGAATGGCGCTCAAGCTCGAGCGGACACTCGACGACGAATCCAAGAGCAACATGGTGGTCACCGGGGTGAACTCGTCCGAGAACAACGTGATCTTCTGAGGCACGCCGCCATCGAGGATGACGAACTCGCTGCGCTCGAGGCCGGGAACGAAGCGACCCTTGCGGTCGACGACCACGACGTCGAGGGTCACGGTCTCTACCGCGGCCGAGAACTGAAGCCGTCCCGACGGTTGAGGCATTGTCTGGGCTGGCGGTTGGGGCGGGTCCTGAGCGAAGCCAACGGCTGTCAGCACGAAGGTGGCAGCAAGGATCGCGATCGAATAAACCAGCGCACGCCGCATCGGTGACTCCATCGCCATAGTAGCACGCGCCTTAGCGCGGTCTCGGCTCGTACGCGCGCAGCTCGTCCTTCAACAACACGCCCCATTCTTCGTCGAAGGGATGGACTTCATGCACCCGATGCCCCTCGCGCTCGACCTCTAAGCCGGCATTGGCCCACTCGAAAATTGAACCGTCGAGGTTCTTGACGTTACGCGCCCCGTGGGCTGCCAGCTTAGAGACGAGCTCAGACGACCGGTAGCCCACCGAGCAGTAAGCGACGATCGGCGTGTCGGGGTCGAGGTCGAGGTCGAACGTTTCGAAGACTTGCTCGGCGCTCGAGCCGGGGTCCACCCGAATCGCGCCTTTGAGATGGCTCACGGCGAACTCTTCCGGCTGCCGGACGTCGAGAAGTAGTGGCGCGGGTCCCTCACCGTCGAGCACCCGGTCGAGCTCTTCGGCCGACATGTGTGACACGTCGGGAAACTCTCGCCGGATTCGATCTTTGATCGATTTCCAAGTGGGCCCCGAACCACACCCGAATAGCCCGAGGACACCGACGCTCGTGATCAAGAGCAACACCATCGCGCGCACCCTCATCTCTCCTATCCCTTCGCGGCAACGATCCGACGAAGCTCCGCCCCCACATGCTCGAGCTCGCTTCGCGCGTTCGGCCAGTGCGGTGAGAATCGTAAATGCCCATCGGGCACGGCACAGATGATGCCGGCCTCTCCGAGAGCTCGCGACAACGCCGTCACTTCGACCCCTGAGGGCGGCAGCACGGAAAGCGTCCCCGAGCGGCCGTGCCCGTTGGAGGCGCGCAGGCTCTCGAATGAGAGCTCGACGAGCAACGGCTCCAGCTCATCCAAGTAGGCCTGTACGTGCGTGAAGATAGCCGTCGGTCCTAGCTCGATCAGAATATCGAGAGCGGCTTCGAGCCCCGCGCATCCGATCGTCGACAAGCTTCCGTTCTCCAAGAAATCGATCGTCGACCGGATGGGCCGGTCGTAGCGCAGTCGGCCCGGACCCTCGAGAAGAAAATCCACCGGGCTCTCGTGGCTGAGCCACCCCGCGACGTGAGGTCTCAAGCGACTCGCCGGGTCTTTCGTCGCGTAGACGAAGGCGATCCCTTCCGGTCCCATCAACCACTTGTGGCTACCGCACACCAGATAGTCGATCTCGGAGGCCACGACGTTCATGGGAACGATACCGAGCGCCTGGATGGCATCGACGACGATCTCCGCGCCGGCGCGGTGGCAAGCACGCGCCATCGCATCGACCGGCATGCGGTAGCCCGTCTGAAACTCCACCGCACTCACCGCGACCAACCGAGCGCCCCGGCTCTCGAGCTCGGACTCGAAAGACGCCAACGCCTCTTCTTCGTTCGTCCGGAAAAGCTCCGCCTCCAACATGACGAGGTCGAGGCCGAACAGCTCCGCGGCGCGTTGCCACGGCGTGACGTTCGTCGGGAACTCTCCCGAGAAAACGATGACCCGATCCCCGCGCTGCCACGGCATGCAAAGGGCGAGGTCGATCAAGCCTCGGGTCGTGCTGGGCACGAGCGCGATGTCGCCTCCCTGGGCACCGATAAGGGTCGCGATTTTTTCTTTCAACCGCTTGCGCTGCGGGCGCCACTCCATCAGCGCGCCGAGTCCTTTGCGCGCGTAGTCGTCACCGCACCGATTCATTTCACGACGGACGGGCGCGGACCAAGGAGACATCGACGCATGGTTCAAATAGGCATCGCACTCGAGCTCTGGAAAGAGCGCTCGGCTGCCGAGCTCGGGCTGTCGCTCGTCGGTTGGGCTCACGAAGACGACTCGTTCGTCGGTGCCACGACACGATGTTGATACAACGTGCCGTCGACAAAACCTTGCTGACGGTAATAGGTCCTCGTTCCCACCGAGGAGATGACGGACAGCCGATCGAAGCCTCGGTCCCGCGTCACTGCGAACGCGCGCTCGAGGAGTGTCTTTCCTAATCCAGTGTGCTGTACTTTGCCGGGCTCGTGCTCTCCGATGCCAACGGCGGAGCCATAGACGTGAAGCTCCCGCACGATGGCGGCACCTTCGAGCTCCTCGATAAAAGAGCTCTCCTCCGGCAGAGACAGACGTAAGAACCCGGCGAGGCGGTCCTCCTTGGTGACGAACTGCAGAAAGATCTCCTCCCCGACCGACGTGCGGTAGCTCAAAGGTGTGAGTGTCAACTCCGCG
>JAJCXL010000045.1 GCA_029263435.1 Acidobacteriota bacterium
ACAGGTCGCGCAGGAAATAGGCTCGCCGTCGCCGCTCATCACCTCGGGTCCACCGCACGAGCCGCGCAAGCAAGGTCGGTTGAAGATGACACCGACCGCCATCGCGAGAACGGCGAGTCCCATGATACCGGCGACGAGTAAAAAGAGAGTCACGAGCCCATTGTAGACACGTTCTGAAGCAAACGCTCGAACGCCGGTGTCGCACGCTCCTCGATGTTTCCGGCGGCGTCACGGACGAGAAACAGCACCGCGAGATCCTCCGCGACCGCAAGGGCATAGCCTTCTTCCGCCCCTAGCACGAGAAGACCGGAAGCGAGGGCGTCGGCGCGCATGCAGCTGGGGTCGACGACGCTGACAGATGCGGTCTCATGAGCGACCGGTGCCGCCGTGCGGGGATCGATGAGATGCGACAAGCGATTGCCGTCGGACACGTAGAAGTTTCGATAGTCACCCGACGTCGCCATCGATTGCCCGCTCAAACCCACGGTGCGCTGGAGACCTCGCGAACCCGCGATCGGAGCTTCGATCCCAATCCGCCACAGCTCGCCCGAAGGGTTGGTCCCGGATGTCCGGACTTCGCCGCCGACCTCGACGAGATAGTCGCTGAAACCGTGCGCTTCGAGAAGCGCCGCCACACGGTCGACCGCGAAGCCCTTAGCGATACCCGACAAATCGAGCTCCAGGCTGGGGACTTCTTTTCTCGCGGCGCGGGGATCCTCTCGAAGCTCGAGTAGCCGAAAGCCGATGCCCCCGGTGACCTCCTCCAAATCCGCAGAGGAAGGTGGACGCGGATCGTCCTCCGCTCCGGCTCCGAATCCCCACAAACGCACGAGCGGCGCGACGGTGACATCGAACGCGCCTTCCGTCTTCTCGCTCACTTCGATGGACGCGGCGAGCACGCTCCACAGATCGGTTGAAACCTCGAACCACTCGCCAGTCGTCCGGTTGAACCGAGACAGCTCCGAATCGGATTCGTAGGTCGACATCGACCTGTTCACCTCGTCGAGCACCTCCTGAATGTCGGACGCCAGCGCCTCGGGTACCGACTCCCTGGGCGGCGAGATGAGCGTCACGGAAAAGGTGGTGCCCATCGTGTTGCCCGTGATCGGGATCGGTTCACGCCCAGAAGGGACGCACGATCCGAAGAGCAACGCACCGATGAGAACGGCGCCCCCGCCCACTCCCAGCTTTGTGTTGTTCATCTCATCCAACTATACTCCCGAGTCATTCAACCAATTTGATCATCCATTGACGAGCACGTCCCGACCGGATCGAGCTTCCTTTCGTTCGGTTTGACAAAGCTCTCGACAAGGAGGAACCGCAAATGGCTACTGGAGACGACCTCGAACTCGGCGCAACCAATAACAGCGCCGATCACAAAACGTTTCTCGCTGTGAAAGCTTCTTACGCACCTGGCTTGCATGTCACGAACACCGGTACCGGTAGCGTCAGCGATCCGGTCGAGGCGCTGAGGGGTGAGGCGGGAGACGACAAGGGTGACAAGGCCGTCGGTGTCCACGGAGTCACGAGCAAGGGCATCGGTGTTCAAGGCGAAACGAATGACGGTATTGGCGTTCATGGCGAGGCGAGAGGCGGCGCGGGTGTCGTCGGAGAGTCCAGAAGTGACATCGGAGTGATTGGAAAATCCAATCGCTGGAGGGGCGTCGAGGGCACCGGGCTCGTGGGAGTCTCAGGGAACGGCAAGGTGTTGGGCGTCCTGGGCGTCGACTCGAGCCGTTCTAGAGGTGTCGGCGTTTGGGGAATTTCCGGGGCTGGAACCGCCATCTACGGAAGCTCCAGCGCAGGCGTGGCTGGCCAGTTCGACGGAGACGTATTCATCAACGGCGACCTCACCAAGACCGGGGCGGGAAGCTGCGTCGCGGTGCCGTTTCCCGATGGGTCACTTCGCCGGCTCTATTCCGTCGAGAGTCCGGAAAGCTGGTTCGAGGATTTCGGCGAGGCTGAGCTCGTGAACGGCAAGGCGGAGGTCGTGATAGACAAAGGCTTCGCCGCCGTCGTGCGCGGCAGCTATCACGTTTTCGTCACCCCATATGGCAACTCGAACGGTCTCTACGTGTCTCGTCGGACCCGCAAGGGCTTCACGGTGCGGGAGCAGAATCGAGGAAAGAGCGACCTCGCCTTCAGCTACCGAGTCGTAGCCAAACGCAAGGACATCGCCGGTCCGCGCCTGGAGAAGGTCAAACGGCCAGCCGAGCCATCGCTCCCGCCAGCGCCGAAGAAGAAGATTCGCAAGAAGGCGCGCAAGAAGACGCGCTGAGTTCAGCGCTTCGATTAGCCGAAGTCGTCGAAGAGGATGTTCTCGGGCTCGACGCCTAGGCTATCGAGCATGCCCATGCATGCCTGCAACATCATCGGCGGACCGCAGATGTAGTATTCGACGTCCTCCGGGGCCGGGTGGTCCTTCAAGTACTCGTCGTAGAGCACTTGATGGATGAACCCGGTGAGGCCGGTCCAGTCGTCTTCGGGCAGCGGATCCGATAGCGCGAGATGCCACTCGAAGTTGTCGTTCTCCGCCGCGATGGCGTCGAAGTCCGCGCCGTAGAAACCTTCGCGCAAGCTCCGGGCGCCGTACCAAAACGACACCTTCCGTTTCGTCTGGATGCGTCGGAACTGGTCGAAGATGTGAGAGCGCATCGGAGCCATTCCCGCGCCGCCGCCGATGAAGATCATCTCGGCATCGGTATCCTTCGCGTAAAACTCGCCGTAGGGCCCCGAGATCGTGACGTCGTCCCCCGGCTTCAAGTCGAAGATGTAGGAGCTCATCTTGCCCGGGGGCACATCCGGCTGTCGCGGGGGCGGCGAGGCGACACGGACGTTCAACATGATGATGCCCTCTTCCTCCGGATAGCTCGCCATGGAGTATGCGCGGACGACCTCCTCTCCCGGCTCGACGGTGGAGGAGAAGCGCCACATGTCGAACTTGTCCCAATCTTCTCGATACTTGTCCTCGACGACGAAGTCCTTGTAGTGGACCGTCCCGGCGGGCCGCTCGATCTGAATGTAGCCCCCCGCTCGAAAGGGCACCGCCTCACCGACGGGAAGCTCGAGCACGAGCTCTTTGATAAAGGTCGCGACGTTGTCATTCGATCGCACTTTGCACTGCCACTTCTTGATGCTGAAGATCTCCGCCGGGAGCTCGATCTTCATGTCTTGCTTGACCTTCACCTGGCAAGACAACCGCACCCCTTCTTTCGCTTCGCCGCGGTTGATATGGCTCGTCTCGGTCGGCAGCATCGCGCCGCCGCCCTCCACGACTTTGACGGTGCAAACGCCGCAGCTGCCTTTGCCTCCACAGGCCGACGGGATGAAGATCTTGTTGGCCGCAAGCGTTCCCAGGAGCGTGCCGCCGGCCGAAGTCTTCAGCGACTTGTCCGGGTCGTCGTTCACGCTGATGACGACGTCGCCCGTGGCGACGAGCTCGCGACGCGCGACCATGAGAAGCGCGACCTGAGTCACGATGATGGCGGTGAACATGAACACGCCGAGGGCGACAGTAATCACAGCTGAATCCCCGCGAAAGCCATAAAGCCCATGGCCATGAGCCCGGTAAGCAGAAAAGTAATTCCCAGCCCCCGCAGGCCCTCGGGAATGTTGCTATAGCGCAGCCGCTCACGGATGCCGGCGAGAGCGACGATCGCGAGCGCCCAGCCCGTCCCGGAGCCGAAGCCGAAGACGAGGCTTTCTCCGAGGTCGTAGTTGCGCTCGACCATGAACAACGAGGCGCCCAAGATGGCGCAGTTCACCGCGATGAGCGGAAGGAAAACGCCAAGCGCGTTATAGAGCGCCGGGAAAGAGCGATCGAGCGTCATTTCGACGATCTGAACGATCGCGGCGATGGTTCCGATGTAAGTCAGAAAGCCGAGAAAAGTGAGGTCTTGCTCAGCGAAATCCGCGCTCAGCCAGGAGAGTCCGCCCGGTTTGAGCAGGTAGGTATAGACCAAATTGTTGATCGGCACCGTAACGGTGAGCACGAAGATGACCGCGCTTCCGAGCCCGATCGCGGTCTCGACTTTCCGAGACACGGCGAGAAACGAGCACATGCCGAGGAAGAACGCGAGGGCCATGTTCTCGATGAAGATCGCCTTGACGGCAAGATTTAAGTAGCTTTCCAGCATGCCTAATCCGCTTCGACTTGGTCGGGCTTCCACGTCCGCAGAGCCCAGATGAAAAAGCCGATGATGAAAAACGCTCCCGGAGAGAGAACGAGAAGTCCGTTGGGGATGTACCAGCCGCCTTCGCTCACGATGGGCAGCACCGGTATGCCGAAGAAGTTCCCGGAGCCGAAGACCTCACGGATGGCCGCGGTGAGCATGAGGATGAGTGAGTACCCGAGGCCGTTTCCGAGGGCGTCGACGATACTCAAGACCGGCGGGTTTTGCATCGCAAAGGCCTCGGCTCGTCCCATGATGATGCAGTTCGTAATGATGAGACCGACGAACACCGAGAGCTGTTTCGAGATCTCGAACACGTAAGCCTTCAAGATCTGGTCGGTCACGATGACGAGAGAAGCGATGATGGTGAGCTGGACGATGATGCGGATGCTCGTTGGGATCTGATTACGCAGCAAGCTGACGAAGAAGTTCGAC
>JAJCXL010000046.1 GCA_029263435.1 Acidobacteriota bacterium
ACGATGAACAATCCGAAGCCGAGAAAGACGACCACGACGAATCCCAAGCTGCACCCGATCAACGCTGCGATGTTTTGACTCGACACCGCCTGGTAGAAGCCGTAACCGGCCGCGAGCGCGGCCACCGCGAGCACCGCAGCCATGACGAAACCCGAAGACGCTTGTTTTTGAACCTCTCGTATCATGCGCATCACCTCCCGTGATGAGATATCGATATGATATCATATCGATATCTAGGTGACAATGCGGTGCTAGAGACGACGCTGGGACCTCTAGGGAGTCTCGACGCCGAGAGTCTTCGCCGTCGCAGCCATCTGGGAGTCTCCCAGCACCTCCTCGAGGAGTCGGTCCGAGATGAACTGCCACACGTTCTCCGGGAGCTCGGTCTCGACGTTAGGATCGGCGTCGTTCGGATCCGTGAACAAGAACAACACCTCGGTGAGACCGGTAGCGGGATAGCCCGGCCCCGGAACCCAGCCGTCCCCGTCCTGGTCCACATAGGGATCGTTCGCATGAACCGGGGAGAGCGCGTAGGGTGCGCTAGGAAGGTTCAAAAGCTCGCTTATCTGCTCGAGCATGAAGTTCGCGATCAGCGCGTGGCCCGTGTAGCCTGGATGGACGCCGTCGAGGCTGAACGCGCCTCCGCGAGCCCATTTTCGCGTCAGCCGCTTTCCGTTCACTTCAGTGATGAGATCCCCGGCCAGATTGTCATTCAGTACGCCACCGATATCGACTAAATGCGCGTTCGGTCTCGATGCCGCGGCAGTAGCCAGAACCTGGTTGAAGCCGTCGATGCGTTGGCGGATCGATGCGCCCTCCGCCTCGGAGAGCACGAGACCATCCCGCTGGACGCCATCTAGCTCCAGTGCTTGGTTCACTTCCGCGGCGGTGTGGCCCGTGCTCATCAAGGTGTACATCATCCCGAACGTGAGCAAGGAGATTCGATCCCCCCGAAACGGATCTGCGATCGGCACCGACGGTTCGCTGACCCGAGCAAAAGTCGGCGGGACCGTATAAGACGGGTCGAGCTTTTGGAGATAGAACTCGATATCCTCGGAATCGAAGAGATAGCCGACCGCGCTGTAGTAGGGAAGCGTCGCGACCAAGATATCCGTCTGAATAGGAGACCTTTGAGCCGAGAGATCGAGGACACTGAGAAGGAGCTCGATCTGAGCTTCGAAATCGTCGAGCTTCGTGAGATTGCGCTGAACGAACGTCGCGGCATAGGGCTCGAACGACAGGGCTCCGAGTCCGTCGCCGACGTTCAGTAGGAGCGTCAGAAGAGGATCGAGCTCCGGCCCCACGAGATCGACGGGTATCGGCAGAAAAAGTGGGTTCTCGCCGAACAGCCCCAGCGCGGAGGAGCTCGAATCATTATTGCCGACCCAAAACATCACGATCGCGTTGTCCATGCCAGCGAGCGGGCCGGCAGCGCGGATGAGCCACGAGGCGGCACCTATCTGAGTCATCGGTTTTCTCGCCAGGACGTTGATCGGATAGATGACTTTGTCATATGGATCGGACAAGGATGCCGGGGTGACGTTCTCCGCAATGTAGTCGAGGTTGAACGCGTTCTCACTCTTACCCACCCGAGGACCGTACTCGATCCCGAGCACGCTGAACGCATCGGCTCCGTCGACGGCGAGGTTGGTAGGCAAAGAAAACGGCATCAAGCGGTTCTCGTTGAAATCGAAGAACGGCTGGCTGAACGCGATGGAGCTACCGCTTTTCGCCAAAGCGAGTGCCACGAGCTGAAGGTAGCTGTGAGCGGAGTTCACGATGTTGTTCGTCGCATCGAGAGTTCCGTGCGTGAGACTGTCTCCAGTTCCGATCAGCAGATACTTTTCCTGACTCTGCGGTGAGCCTTCTTGCGCGAAAGCCGCGCTCCGACTCGTCGGTAGGAAAGCAACACAGCTCACGATCGAGGCCGCTACGAGCACTCGAAGGATCGTTTTTCGTTTCGTCTCGGGCATGGCCTCGATCATAGATCGCCCGAGTGTGGCTTGAGAAGCCCGACGCTTTCGACGAGGTGTAGGTGAAAGACCCTAGGCGAACCAGAGAGTTTACCTAAGCCATAGTGACAAAAGGCCTTGCCCGGATCGCCATGATCCGGCATTCCCGTTCTACTACCTCGTCGACGCGATGTTCATCCTAGGCGCGAAGCGCCGCTGCCTCCACGACCGTCTGTCGAGAACGAACCGTAGTGGAGACGCTAGCGTGAGCGAGCCCAGCAACCCGATCGCTCTCGACACTCCAGAGAACGTCTGCGTGCGGCTCCGCCTTGCATCATTCAGCAGATCCTCGAATCCGTCCCGCCGCCGCGCTCGTGATCCCACGTCCTCGTCTCTTCATCGGCATCGATCGGGAGGTGAAGGGTGTCGTTTCGGTGGGAGAAGAACACGTTGTGGTGCTGCGGGCTACGTCCCAGGAGACGAGAGAGCTGGAGATCGAGACCTTCGACGAGCCACCAAGAAGGAGTTTGGCGACCGGCGTGCCGGCGAAGATGGTCCTTCCGTAGGGGTCGAGCGGCGGCGACCTATCAGTGGCGCCCTGAGCGACGAGGAGACTTCTCTTTCTCGAACAGGCACATACGTTGTTCGAGCCCGTGGCGATGGGTGTGACGCTTCTTGCGGTGGCGCGGGGTGGACGGTGATATCGATGGCTTACGGAGTACCGCAGGGGCGGTACGAAACGACAGGTGGACTGGCGGGCCACCGCCAAACGCCGGGTCCTGATCACTCGCGAGTACGCTCTCACGCGCAGTCAGGAGCTAGTCGTCCTGCTCGACTGCGGCCTGGCGACGAGCGGTGGAGCTCGATCGGGCTCGCAATTGGACTCGCTTCTTTCGGCTGCGATTTTCCTGAGTCACGTCGCGCTTCGCCGCGGCGACCGGGTATCCCTGCTCGTCTTTTCCGACCGCAGCGACCGCGACGTGGGATCGCTTCGAGGCGCGGCGGGCAAGTCGAGGCTGATCCGAAGCACGTATGATTCGAGCCGAGCGCGCGAGTCGCGGATTATCGGATCGCGCGGGACTATCTGGATCGGCGCGCGAGAAAACGAGCGCTAGTGCTTCTCATCACCGGAGCCTGTGACGCCTCTGACGTGGACGCCATTCTCACCGAGACCCGATCGCTTCCGCGAGCACACGCGTTCGCGTGCATCTTCGTGAAGGACGAACGCTTGGCCACACTCGCCGAGCAGGAACCTTCGTCGGATCTGGAAGCTCTCGAAGTCCAGGCTGCGACTCAGATGCTCGAGGCTCGGGAGAGGCAGCTCGAGACCGCCCGACAGGCGGGTATCGAGGCGATCGGCACCGCGCCGCGGGAAGCCGCGGCGCGGGCCGTCCAACATTACCTCACCATCAGAGCTCGCCGAAATCTCTAGAACGGCGAGATCCTGAACCCATCGATCCTAAGCTGGACGCTAAATCCGCCCAAGCCGCCCGCGGGCAGCTCGTCATTGAACTCACCGTCGCCCCACACCGACACATCGGCGTCGATGCCCAGGCCACCACTTCGGGTGACGTAGAGATTGCCGTCGCGGGCAAACTGGAACGCTTTTCCTTCACCCAGATCCGCAGAGTCGACACCGGGCTGGGACGTGTCGAGGTCGAAGTCGCTCAGACCGCTCGCGATCCCCGCCGCGTACAAAGTGCTCGTGAAAGAGACGACGCAGACGTTCGCGTCGAAGATCTCTTCGGACGCGAGGAAAAACACCACCGCTTCTCTTACGTCACCGACCTGTCCAATCGTGACCGCCTGCTCCCACATGCGCTCGTTAATCCTGAAAATCTGCTCGAACGGAGGTGGGTCCGTGGCCGCGTATTGAAAAGTGTTGGAGCCGTCGGGATCACTGTCGATCCAAATGCGAAACTTGAACCCGGTAGCGGGCACCGGGGCTCGACGGTCGCCTCCCGAGCCCGCCATCACGAAGACTTTGGATGGATCGAGAACGTCGTTCAGGATCGTCACGGGTGCTGTGATCGGATGCTCTAGCCCCATTTCAGCGAACACCCCGAAGGTCCAATTCGCGGGATCGAGGTCCAACGTATTCAGCTTCAGGACGCGCCCCTGCATATCGGGGATATAGACCCTGGTCACGAAGTCTTTGTTATCCGCGGCATCTTCCTCGTGAGGATTGAACAGCGTCGCCCGGGCCGGCATCGCGTTGTACGGGATCGGAGCGGTCGGGTCGCTCGCAGGCATCTGAGCGCGATGATAAATGAAGCCGTCTTCGACCCTGAACGCGAACAGAAACTGGCCTTCGAAGTCTGCGTTGTCACAGCCGTAGCCGCCTCCAGCCCAGACGAGCCATTGGTCCGCCGTCACATCCGTCGGGCTCGGTACCGATGCGGTATTCACCGGCCCTAGAACCGGCACCGACCACGTCTCCCCGCACCCGTCAATCGGCCCTTCGACGATGCCTTCTCGATTGCCGCGATTCCAAAGCTGTTTCAGCGTGGTTGGGTTGGTCGGGACGGTCGTCACATCGAGCGCAGTGATGAAGCGACCCCCTTTGCCTCGCCCATAGACGAGAACGGTATGCCATTCGTCGTCGGCACCGCGGTCCGAGCGCATGAAGACGTCGTCCGAGGTGGGATTGCCAGAGAGGGCGAACTGGTGGTTCACGACGTTATTCGCTTCTTTGACGACGACCTCGACAATGTCTTTTAGGGTGTCTCGACTACCGGGTGTCTCGCTCGGGTCGAGACCAAGAGTGTCGTCCGCGATAAAAGCGACGACCTCCGTTCCGAACTGGCCGTCGAAGCCGTGCAGCACTCCGAAGTTGGACGTGTAGTAGACCATCGTCCTTCGGTTGATGTGGTCCCAATAGAATCCGTCACCGGGCTCCTCGCCACCGACACCGTATTCGGTGCCGTGGTTCAAAGGCGGATCGAAGTCCGGGGAGCGAGGCGGCTCCGAGATCACCGCGACACTTCCACCGGTGTTCTCGTAGAGCTTCCAAGTCGGGGTGACCCCGTCGGCTTCGAAGCGAGTCAGGTTCAACCCACCGCCGGCGTTATAGATCAGTCCGGTCCCGCCGGGGCTCTTGTCGACGAACAGTCGGAACCCTCGGGTCACGGCCACGACGATATCGCGGGCGTCGTCATCCGTTCGGGCGCCGACGCCGTCGAGCGAGCTCAAATAGCCGGCGCTCACTCCCAAATCGGCAGGCGTGACGTTGGCCACGTTGAACGGCATCACGGCATTCGAGCCGCGTCGAGAGAAAAACATCGGGCGGGCCGCCGGGTCATCGTCTTGGAGCTCCACGCCTGCATCCCATATCGCCGTGAAGTCGGCCACTCGATCGACACGCGGCCGGAGCGGCGACGTGTCGGAGGGATCGGCTTTCTCGACTTTATAGATGTTGGTCGCGGTGAGGTGTCCTTTGAATCCGGGAACCTCGACCGAAGTCGCGAACTGCACGTTGTTCCGGTGGTTCGAGCGAATCTGTCGGGCGGTGCGATATTCGAGAGGATCCGAGCCGGGTCCCGGCATGATGTCCGAAGCGACCTCGGTGGGATTGGTGTGGGTCGAGATCACTTCTTTCACGCTCGCCACCGTCGCGGCACCGAGCGCGAGCCTGGAAGCGGGGATACTGACGCGAGAGAGGATGTCCTCGAAAGCCTGGACCAGACCCGCCTCGTTATCGGCAAAAAAAGCGGGGCTCATCTCGGCGCGGGGTCGACCCGAAACGCCTCGATCCGTCAGCGCCGCGCCGCTCGCCATCCAAGCGATGGTGTTGATGCGGCGTTTGTCGACGAAGGTGAGGTCCATCCCAATCACGAAAGCGTTTCCCGCCGAGCCGTCGATATTCGGGTCGATGGACTGGAGAGCCGCCTCCGCCTTGAGTCCAGCGTTGTACGCCGCGCGATCGGGCTCCGCGACGAACGTAGGTGTCGGCGGGAAAGCGCCTGGTCCGCTGACCTCAGGGTCAGGGTTGGCCTGATTGGGGCGCATCGCGACGTTGGGCGTGAGATTGTTGATGTCGTTGGGGTCGTAGCCGCCGGACGTGCATTCGCACGTGTCCTGCCCGTCCGTGAGCAGAATGATGAAATTTTTCTGGTCGGGCAAAAGGCCACTCACGTAGTCGGTCGTGCTGGCGGGCGTACCGAAGTCCGGTCGATGCTTGCCTCGGAGGTACTCCGCGATATCCGAGAACGCGACACCAATCGGCGTGATGCCCGTTGGAACGATTCCGTTGAGGATACTCTCGATATCCGGACGGGAATCGAGGCCGCACCGCCCGGGTGGCGAAATGGTGGTGTCTTTCAGACCCACGCACCCGTCGGGCTTGTCAGAATACTTGTCCAGGTCGTCATTCGCGTCGATCCGACGGACGAAGCCACCGCCGACAGCGGGCTCGAAACAACGACCACCACCGGGCACCGCCAAGCTGGGCGGGATCGCGGGGTTGTCTTTGGCCTCATCGAAATGCGCGAAGCCCCAGTTGACCAGCGGCCGCCCCGCAGCATCTTCCAGGGTGTCCATCAAGCTGATGATGACGCGCCGGGCGACATCGATCTTCCTGTCGGGGCCGCCGGAGGAAAAACGATCCAACATCGACAAGGAGCTATCGAGAACGACCCACACGTTGTGGCGTGGGCCGGAGTTCACGACGTCGAGAGGATCGAGTCCTCGACCGACGATGCACGGTGGGCTCTGCGCTTGGCCCGTGCTCGTCCACGAGATCGCGACCGCGACGGCGACGAGAGCAAGAACGGTCCTTTTCAGCGTTTGATTCAAAAGCATGGCTATTTCCCCGCGAATGTTGAGATTTCGCTCAATTGCTACCTAGAGATCCCGAACGAACTTGGTCATAGACGCCGCGACGTTGATCGCCGTCGCTCGCCCTGCTCGTGTCCGAGTACTGATCGCCCTCGATGCCGGCGCTGGCCGGCCGAATGGACATTTCCAAACGACGCACCGAGACGGCGCGTCCCGCGCCGGCGCCGCCCGTTCCCGGTGCGGTCCCCTCCGCGGTAAGAATGACTCGATCGTGCCGTCCGGCGGGAAGCGCTGCCGTCGGAGCGCCGTAATCGGTCACGCCCGCGACGGGTCGACGGACCCACAAAGTGATACTTCCCTCCACGTCAGCGACGCCGTCTCCATCCAAGTCGCCCGGCGTCGTCACCGCGGGCTCGCGGAAATCGTACTGGGCCAACGAGCCGTCGACCCGAACGAGGACTCTTCCGATATAGACCCGAACGCAAGGTCCCCCACCTCCCGGCGGGCATCGGTCCGCGAAATACTGGTAGTCGCGGCAACCGGTGGCGGACGGGTTACAGGCGCCAGGCTCCGGATGCCCAACCCCCCAGGCCTGCGTGGCGTCAGGAACGGTGACGTTGGCCCGCGCCGGCGGCAGAATCTGAGCGAAGTCACCGGAGTTCAGCAAGTGGGCCGAGAGCTCGTTCTTTCCGTACTCGAGCGCCGCGTCAGCATTGAAAAAAGCCTGCTCGCCCCATCGATAGTTGATCGCGATGTCTTTTTCGGTCGTCGTGGTCAACATGAGAGCCATGCCGAGTATGGTCAGAACGAACAAGACCAGAATAGAAATGACGAACGCGGAACCCTCTTCGCGTGGTCGCGCTTCAAGTGTCACCATCTTTCCCGCTTCCTTCCTCATACGAGGTACCCAATCAAAGGACTATGAGCTCCAACGATTGGGCTCAACCTACGTTGGCGCTTCTATAAGTAATGAAGTTCGCCTCACCAATGATGGCGAACTGATCCATCGTTCCACCCGCGGGGAGGGCGCGCACTCTAATTTGGACCATCTCGAGCGGCAAGTTGGTCGGAACACTCGTCACCTGCCACCTCACCTCGAGAAAAGCCGTGCCTTGCGCGGTCGGAAGACCGTCCACATCGAAGTAGCTCACATAGCCGGCCACGGTCGCGTTGACCGCTCCGCCATCCACGAGCGCGGCGCTCCGCGTCCTGGTGGTCGGGTCCGTGTAGAACGGCGTGGCTTTGAGCCGCTCGAGCTGCTCTTTCGCGAGCGCCGAAGACGACGTCATGCGACCGGACAGCGAATTGGAGTTCGTCGCCAGCACCATCATTTGTGCCAGGGACAACAGTCCAACCGTGAGGATGACGATCGAGACCATGACCTCGACCAGGGTAAAGCCGTCCTCGCGTGATGCGAGGTGCGTCGATGCCTGCATAGGGTTCCCGCTCCTAATTTTCATGACGGACTCTACGGCCCAAAGTCATCGATGCGGACCCGCCCACCAGGTCCGATCCGGATGACACGCACCAAGTTGGTCGACTGATCTCTGATTGTGAGGAGCCAGTCAATGCCGTTCGGTGCCTGCACGATCACGGCGTTTCCGATGGGCCCGCCCGCATTCACTGCCGCGACCGTACCGTCGGCACGGAACAACAGCGCGTTGCGCGCGCCCATGTCGAAGCCGATATCTACGGGCAACGTACCTGGATCGCCGTGCGGCGTTTCCACACCCGCGGCGATATCGGGATGGACCCGATTCGCCGGTGGCGTCGGCACCGTGCCGTAGTTGACGGTGACGCCCGGGTCGAACACCCCTGGGTTGGCCGGATAGAAGTTGCCGTCCCAATTCCCCGTCACGGGGCTCGGATCGAGACTCGTGAACTGGAATTGGTTCGCACCAGGGTAGTTGAAGCTCAGCAGGACGCCCCTGCTCGAGTTCTGTTTGATAGCTTGCGCCCGCGCCCGTTTGACCTGGGCAGCGACGTTTTGCGCGGCCCCCGTCATCTTATAGTTCTTGACGAAACTGAGGCCGAACGGGATGGACGCGGCAGCCATAATCACAATAATCAACATCACCACCAGAAGCTCCACAATCGAGAAGCCTCGAGCGCGACGGGAGACAGAATTCACACCTACCTCCTTACGATATTCAATTTTGATTGCCGGGGAGAGTGGAGCATACCACACCGTGTGGGCGATTGCCAGCATTCGCGTGGGTGTTAAGCTACGAACGTGAAAGCCGGTTTGTTTGAAGGAGTTGTGTGGCGTGAGGCCAGGGAGATCATCTGGGCGCGGCGCTATCGCCTCGCCCTCGGGCTCGTGCTCATGGTGGTCGGTCGGCTCGCCGCGCTGGTTCTTCCCGCGACCTCGAAATATCTCATCGACGAAGTCGTCGGTAACGGGCGAGCCGAGCTGTTGGGACCTCTCGCCGCGGCCGCCGGCGCCGCCACCCTCGTTCAGGCCGTCACGGGTTTCTTGAACTCCCAAGTGCTCGGCGTCGCCGCGCAAAGAGCGATCACCGACATGCGCAAGACGGTTCAAGATCACGTGATGCGTCTTCCGATCGCTTATTTCGACTCGGTAAAAAGCGGTGAGCTCATCTCCAGGATCATGACGGACGCCGAGGGCATTCGTAACCTCGTCGGCACCGGGTTGGTGCAGCTCGTCGGGGGTCTATTGACGGCGACGGTAGCGTTGAGCGTGCTCTTCTACCTCAACTGGCGGCTCACGTCGCTCACTCTGGTCGTCTTGTCGATATTCGGCGTCATGATGGCGTTCGCTTTCACCCGGCTGCGTCCACTCTTCCGCGAGCGCGGGGCGCTCAACGCGACGGCCACGGGTCGATTGGGCGAGGCCTTGGGTGGGATCCGTATCGTGAAGTCCTACACCGCCGAGTCCCGCGAATCCGGCATCTTCAGCGGCAACGTCGATGCGCTCTTCGACAACGTTCGCAGAGCGGTCACTGCGATGGCCGGCTTGTCGGCGGGCTCCACTCTGATCTTCGGAGTCGTTGGGGTCCTGATGATCCTCGTGGGCGGACGCTCGATCCTGAGCGGCGCGATGAGCCTCGGAGACTTCGTGATGTACATCTTCTTTACCGGGCTGGTCGCGGCACCTCTGGTACAGATCTCCTCCATCTCGACCCAGCTCAGTGAGGCCTTCGCAGGGCTCGACCGGATCCGTGAGATCCGCTCCCGGTTGACCGAGGACGCCTCCGACCGGAACAAGCAAAGACTCACCGAGATCCAAGGCGACGTTCGGTTCGAGGATGTCTCGTTCTCCTATGTCGAAGGCGTGCCGGTCTTGGAGCACATATCGTTCGACGCACCCGCGGGGACGACGACCGCGCTCGTGGGCTCGAGTGGTTCCGGAAAGAGCACGCTCGCGAGCCTCGTGCTCGCGTTCAACCAGCCTCAATCGGGCCGCGTCCTCGTGGACGGGACGCCGTTGGCCGAGGTACGCCTCGCCGACTATCGATCGCATGTCGGCGTCGTACTGCAGGACAATTTTCTGTTCGACGGCACCATCGCCGAGAACATCGCTTATTCGAGACCCCAGGCGAGCGCGGACGAGATCCGGGAAGTCAGCCGCATCGCTCATTGCGAAGAGTTCATCTCGCAGTTCGAGGACGGTCTCGAGACCGTCGTGGGCGAGCGCGGGGTGAAGCTCAGTGGCGGTCAACGACAACGGATCGCGATCGCGCGCGCGATCCTGGCCGATCCGAGGATCCTGATCTTGGACGAAGCGACGTCGAGCTTGGACAGCGAAAGTGAGTCGTTGATTCAAGACGGTCTGCGCACGCTACGCTCGGGACGGACCACCTTCGTCATCGCGCATCGGCTGTCGACCATCGTGAGCGCGGATCAGATCCTCGTCATCGAGGGTGGCCTCATCGTCGAGCGCGGCACCCACGAAAGCCTGATCGAAGCAGCCGGACGCTACCATGATCTCTACACGCGGCAATATCGCTTAGAGATGGACCGTTTCATCAACCCCGGCGAAGACTTCACCACGAAGGCCGACACTCCTGAAAAGACCTCCGCCAGGTTCGACCCGCGCAAGAACCTGTGACCTCCTTTCGCGCAAGCAGCCCCCGTCTTTCGAGTAGAATCGGGCGATGATCTACCTCGTCGTCGTCGCGCTCTATCTCTGTCTTCTCATCGCGGTCAGCCTCTATCGATCACGGCAAGTCAAGACCCAAGACGACTTCATGGTAGCTGGAAGAAGCGTTCCTTGGTATTTGCTCGTCGGCACCTTGACGTGCACGTGGATCGGCTCGGGGAGCCTCTTCGGAGGGGCTGGACGGGGCTTTCGGGAAGGCTTCTCCGCCCTGTGGATGAGTGCGGGCGCATGGGTCGGGATCGCGATCGTCTACTTCCTTGCCGGCCGAGTCCGACGGATCGCGCAATACACCGTGCCCGACATTCTCGAAACTCGATACCACCCCGCGGCTCGTTTGCTGGGAACGCTCGCCATCGTCATCGCCTATCTCACCATCGCCGGATATCAGTTCATCGGCGGTGGACGACTGCTCAACATTCTCTATCCCGCGATAGACCCAGACACGGGAAAAGCGATCGTCTGCGGCCTCGTCATTCTCTTCACGGTCACCGCGGGTATGCTGTCGATCGTCTCTTTGGACATCTTCAACGGGCTCATCATCATCATCGCCATCGCGCTTGCCGCGCCCCTCGCTCTGAGCGGAGCCGGCGGCTGGACGGCGCTGACGGAAACGTTACCCGCGTCCCATTTTTCGGTCACGGGACGGCTCGGAGTCTCTTCCGCCATCGGACTATTTCTTCCGACGCTGTTCTTGCTGATGGGCGAAAGCAGCATGTATCAGAAATTTTTTGCCGCGAAGGACGAGAACGCCGCTCGCAAAGCCGTGATCGGAATGATCGTCGGCGTCGTGCTCGTCGAGACATTGCTCGACACCACCGCGATCTTCGCTGCCGGTACCTACTGGCACGACCCCGCCTTCCGGGCAGCCGACGGGACCTTCAATCAGCAGGCGACGGAGACCGTGTTGCTCGTGCTCGCCCGGAACAATCTTCCCGTTTTAGCGGGGAGCCTGTTGCTGGCAGGGGCGGTCGCCATCGTCTTTTCAACGGCCACGACGTTTCTCATGGTCCCGTCGACGAGCTTTGCGCGCGACATCTATCAGCGCTTCATCGACCCGGGCGTGAGCGAGAGCAAGCTCATCCTCTTCCAGCGCATCATGATCGTGCTCCTCGCGCTGACCGCGCTTCTGGTCACGACCCGATTCGAGAGCATCCTCGATATGGCCCTCTACGCTTACACGATGGTCGGGGCCGCCGTCACTCCGGCACTGCTGGCCGCTTTTTTGTGGAAGCGCGTCACGCCGACCGGGGGTGTCCTGTCGATTGCCGCGGGCATCGTCACGACCATCGCGTTCGGCGTACTGGCGAGCGGAGGGATGACGCATCTAGACCTGGGACTCTTCCGGATGCCGCTCGACTATGACTACATCATTTACCCGGCGGCAACCGCCTCCGTTTTGTCCCTGGTGGTAGGTAGCCTCGCGACGGCACCGTCGCCGGAGGAGCTGTCGAACAGGTTCGTCACAAACTAAGGAAAGAAGGAGCGAAGCACCGTGTCCTACGAGCTGATTGAGATTGAGACGAGCGCACCCATTGCCAGGCTCACCCTGAGCTGGCCTCAAAAGCGAAACGCCCTATCGGTCCAAATGATGCAGGAGGTCACGAAGGGTCTCTCGGAGTTGAGCGCCCGAGACGACGTCCGGGCCATCATTCTCGGCGCGAGCGGGCCGGCGTTCTCGGCAGGACATTATTTACCGGAGATGGTCGACAAAGATCTGGCCCACCAACGGTTCGTCTTCGACACTTGTGTCGAGATGATGGACACCGTTCAGGGGATCGCAGAGCCCGTCATCGCGGAAGTGCAAGGGGTGGCGACCGCGGCCGGCTGCCAGCTCGTCGCCGCCTGCGACCTCGCGGTGGCGTCTTCGAACGCCCGCTTCGCGACGCCCGGCGTCAAAATCGGTTTGTTCTGTACCACCCCGATGGTCGCGTTGTCGCGAGCGATTGGCCGCAAGCGAGCGATGCAAATGCTTCTTACCGGAGAGCTCATCGACGCGGAGACCGCGAGCGATTGGGGCCTCATCAATTCGGTCGTCGAGGAGAACGCTCTCAAGGACGCCGCGGAAACACTCGCTCGGAAAGTCGCCGACGCGAGCTCGCTCGTCATCACGCTAGGCAAGCAAGCGTTCTACACTCAAATCGATTTGGACCAGCAAAAGGCTTACGCCTACGCCAAGGAAGTCATGAGCATGAACGCGATGGCTTCCGACGCACAAGAAGGGATGAGCGCGTTCCTAGAAAAACGCACTCCGTGCTGGACCGGCAAGTGATCCCGTTACGGCTCCCGCCACCCGGAAAAGACGTTCCTATAGCAGCCCGTGGTGAAAGTGGGGCGTCGCAGCCGAGAGGGTCGAGGCGCCCGGCTGTCAAGACGCGACTCCGCGACTGCTCGAGAATATTGGGCATATTTGAGGGAGGAGCAACGCAGTCAGCCGGGATGCATCGCCCCTCGAATGCAGCCGCACTTTCACCACGGGCTGCTAGCTGCTCGGCCGTTTGATCAGCCGATAACAAGCCGCTGCTTCACCCCGATGAAGCGCTTCCACGACGTAGCCGCGTCCGAAATATTCCTGAAACAGGCGTCGTGACTGAAGCCTCCAGTTCAGAGCCGAGTCGCGATTGCGCTCCATCAGGTCGGTGATCGTCAGAGGCACTTCGATGCCTATCGCTTCATCGTCGAGGTCGAGGGCGAGCTCCGGCTCGCACGCGAGTAGACCGTAGGTGTCCCTTCGTGTGCGATTGGCCAAAGGGAGGTCGTCCCAAGGGCCCGCGTCGGCGGCGTCGCCACGCGAAAGCGTTTTCACTCGCGGGGACTCGAGATGCCACTCGGCCTCGAAGCGATCCGTGGGTATGCCGCCGTGGAGCGGGCTGTGGCTCTCACCGTAGAGGTTGACTTTGTAGCGGCGGCACACGGCGCCGAGCCGGTTGATGTTCAAGTTCGCATTGGGCGCTTGGAGCGGGTCGAACGTCCAGTTGATGAGATCGAGCCCTTGAGTCAGGACCCGTTCTCGCTGCGCCCATTTGAGATCCTCTCCCACCCGCTTTCCGCGAAACTCCGGGAGGACGGCGAGCATGTGAGAATGATGAAACGGGCGTCCGGCTTCCCACCCCGGAAACCCAAAAACGAAACCCACCATCCGAGCCCCATCGAACGCGCCGATGCAAGTTCCGCCGTAGTGGTGCATCGCGATGAGATGCGCCGCCGGGACGACCTCGAACTCGGAAAATCCCCAGACCTCGACTTGCATCCGGGCACAGGTCTCGTAGTGGGCGAAGTCATGAACATCTCGTAGCTCAAGCGTCACGGGTGAAATATAACTCGACTAGCAGTCCGTGGTGAAAGTGGGGCGTTGTACCGAGAGGGCGAGGCGCCCGGCTGTCAAGGCGCGACGCGGGACAATATTGGGCAAATGTGAGGGAGGAGCAACGCAGTCAGCCGGGATGCATCGCCCCTCGAATGCAGCCGCACTTTCACCACGGGCTGCTGTCGCCTGGAACAGAGGTTTGTTGCATAAGTCTCGAGGCGATTTTGGGTGCTGGCGAGGTGCAACGAGGAAGCCATATCTGGATATTTCGACCGCCTTGCGCAGCGAGCCTGCGAGCGGAGGGCCAGGCCGAAGGCCGAACTGCCAAGAAAGTTGCAACGATGCCCAGCGCGCAAAAGCGGCCGAGCATTATGCAACGTACTTCTGTTCCAGGGGACTAGCGCGTCGGAAGCTGATCGATGGCGGCGACGATGAGCTCTTGGGGGGTCGCCCCGTCTTCCGGGAAGCTCGCCATCGCGAAAGCAAGAGCCGGCACGATGGGCGGAAGCTCTTCTCCAATCCGAAACGGAGCTCTCTTGATCGCGCTGCGAATGCGGCCGACGACTCGCCGGCCACCGTACTTGTCCGCGGCGAAGGCGACCAATGCGACGAGATCTCGCGAGGACATCATGCCGACGACATCGACCTCTCTCAGGGACGACGTGGCTTGCCTGGCCACGTGACTCAGCACCGCTTGCCGGGTCTCATCGCCAAAGAGCTCCACGATCTGGCTCAGGTCCTGAACTTTGACGAGGATGAGCGTCAACGGGCGATCGACCCGTTGGCACCGCGCGACCTCTCTCTTGAGCTCGGCCTCGAAGCGCGCTTCGGCGTAGACGGGCATCTCGTCCGACGCATCGACGGGTTCCGGCTCGGGCGCGGTGGCCACCGTTTCACGAAACTCCCCGTTTACCGAGGCCTCCACCTTCATCGGTCCATCCGTGACGAACGTTGGGTGCGCGTCGGTCGCTTCCGCGCCTTGCTCGAAGACCTTTTCTTCTTCGAGCCGCCCTTCATCGGGTTGTGTGAGCGAAGGCGCGAGCTCCGCGGCAGAGGAGGGCTTTGGCAATGAGCGTGGCGACTCGAGCCGCTCGAGACGCTCGGAATCGATGTCCGGGTCGGTCGCTTGATCGTCGGAAGCGAGACTCGGATCGTCGAGCGTGGAGACCGCGGCTTCGATCGGCGACGCAGCGTCTTCCGGCTCTTCTTGATCTTTCGCTTCCGGCTCTTCCTCGAGCGCTGCGTCCGACTCTGCAACCGTTTCCGGCTCTGTCTCGGGCGGTGTGTCCGGCGTTGCAACCGCTTCGCTAGGCTCGGGAAGAGCTTGCGGAGCGGACGCGACGACGTCGCCGGAGTTGGTCGAATCGCTGGAGTCCTCCGAGGCTTGCGGCGCGTCGGCCACGGGATCGGCAGCGGCCTCCTCTGGAGCGAGAGTGTCTACGGTTCTCAGCGAGAGAGAATCGGCGTCGAGCTCGGACTCGCCTTTCCGGAAGAGGCGCTCGAGAAGGCCGCGCTTCTTGGGACGCGGGACCACGGCAGGCGCCAAGCCGAGTGGGTCCAGAAAGTCAGAGATCAATCGCCCGGTCTTGGTCGCGAGAAGCTCCGCGACGACGCGCTGAAGCTCGGGCGGGCGAAACGGCTTCGTGAGGAATCCGTCGGCGCGGAAGATCTGGATCGCCTCCTGCCGGTACTGCTCCTTGACGTAGACGCCGGTAATGATGACCACCGACGTTTCGGCCATCGCTTTATCGCTCTTGATCTGCTTACACAAGTCGAAGCCGGACAATCCGGGCAATAAGGCGTCGAGGACGATGATGTCGGGTCTCTCGCGCTTGGCCGCGTCGAGCACTTCGTGCGGGTCGGTCACCGATTTCAGCGTGCACCCGAATCCAGACAGCGCCGATTCCACCAACGCGAGATCCTCACCGTCGTCATCGACGATGAGAATTGATAACGAGGCGTCGGTCATAACTTGTCTAGAATCAAATCGATAGTCGTGTTGCGGGTAGGTTTCGCCCGCAGGCGCCTGGCGTCGCGCACGGCGTTCACAGGATGAAGCCTCACAGCACGTCGCCATCGTAACATTTCACTTCTTGTCCCGCGAAGCGCGTGAGATAAGTCACATATCGACAATTAAATACGGGAGGCAGGCGCGACCGGGCGACCGTCATCGCGTTGAAACCCACCAGAGCGGAGTGCTAATCTGGAGCAGGTTTGTCCATGAGAAATAGGAAGTTCCGATGAACACGGCGCCCGCGAAGGGCAAGCTCGTCAGCCTCGCGGCAATTGCAGCAGCCATCCTCGTCATCGATCAAATAACGAAAGCGCTCGTGACCGAACGCCTAGCGCTTGGCGCCTCCACCCCGATCGTCCCGGATTTCTTGCACTTCACGCTCGTGCGGAATACCGGAATGGCCTTTGGCCTTCTATCTCGCGCAGACTTGCCCTACAAAGCGGCTCTCGTCACATTGCTCTCGGCAGTGGCCATGGCCGCCGTCGTCTATTACGCGTTGCAGGCGCCCGACAACGACCGACTCACCCGCGGGGGCCTCGCATTCATCCTCGGCGGCGCGCTCGGCAACATCGTCGACAGAGTACGCCTGGGCTATGTCGTCGATTTCATCGACGTCTTCTACGGTAATACCCATTGGCCCGCGTTCAATGTCGCCGATAGCTGCATTTGTATCGGAGTGGGCTTGCTGCTCATCGACGGATTCAAGCAAAAAAAACCGGAGGCCGCTATGACGGTGCCCGTCAGCGCCGGTCAGGGAGACCGCTAGATTGTTTCCGAAACTCTTCGATTTCGGCGAGATCAGCATCGCGGGGTTTCAGTTTCACGCGGTGCTCCACACGTATGGATTTCTCCTCGCGGCCGGATTTCTCATCGCGCTCAAAGTCGGAGCGATGCGAGGCAAACGCGTCGGCGTTGATGCCCAACTGACGATGGACTTGGGTCTATACATCCTCGTCTCCTCACTCATCGGTGCGAAAGTCCTGTTGTTGATCGTCGATTGGCAACACTACCAACACGATCCCTGGAGCTTGATCCGCTCCGGCGGCGTGTTCTACGGCGGGCTCATCGCGGCCGTGGTGACCTCGATCTGGTTCTTCCGAAAACACAAGCTGTCGGTGTGGAAGATGACCGATATCCTCGCCCCGTCGGTCGCTCTCGGCCACGGCATCGGTCGCCTTGGCTGTTTCGCCGCGGGCTGCTGCTACGGAAAGCCCACGACCGCGCCGTGGGGCATCACGTTCACGGATCCTTACGCGCGCGAAGTCGTCGGCGTGCCGCTGGGTATCGCTCTTCATCCCACCCAGCTCTATGACTCGGTCGTCGAGTTCGCCATTTTTGGTTTTCTCATCTTCCTCGCCACCAGAAAGAAATTCGATGGCCAGATTTTCTGGAGCTACGTCGCGATCTACTCGACCGCCCGTTTCGTCATCGAGTTCTATCGAGGAGACCTCGATCGCGGGCTCGCGTTCGGGGGAGCGGTCTCGACGTCTCAAATCATCGCAGTCGTCCTCGTCTTGATCGCGAGCGTTGCCCTGTTGTCTCTTCGTCGCTTGCCGCAAAAGCGCGTGGCGTGAGTGACACGCTCCAGTCGCGCACGTCTTTTTGGGTGGACGTTTCCGAAGCTGAGCTCCGCCTGGACGTGGTCGTCACCGCTCGCCTAGAAGAGGTCAGCCGGGCCCACGTCAAACGCCTCATCACGTCGGGTCGGATCCGCGTCAACGGAGAGCCCGCTCGACCCTCCCGTCTCTGCCGGGAAGGCGAAGAGGTCGACGTCGAGATTCCCGCCCCCGACCCGGCCGAGCCCGAGCCGGAGCCCCTTCCTTTATCGATCGTCTTTGAGGACGAGAGCTTGATCGTCGTCGACAAGGCCCCGGGCATGGTCGTCCACCCGGGCCCGGGACACCCGCGAGGAACGCTCGTCAACGCTCTACTCGCGCACTGCAACGACCTGAGCGGTATCGGCGGTGTGGAGCGTCCCGGGATCGTTCACCGCCTCGACGTCGGTACCTCCGGGGTCCTCGTCGTCGCCAAGCACGACCGCGCCCATCAAGCGCTCGCTCGTGCCTTTCAGAACCGTGAGGTCGACAAGCGCTACGTCGCGATCGCTCACGGAACCACACCCGACGCTTTCGTCATCGACCTTCCGATTGGACGCGACCCCGTCAACCGGACCAAGATCTCGAGCCGCGGGTCGCGCACCAAACAAGCCCTCACCGAAGTGAAGAAGATTCAGTCGCTCGAAAGCGCGACCTATCTCGCCATCCGACTCCACACCGGACGCACCCATCAGATTCGAGTCCACCTGAGCGAAGCCGGCTACCCTCTCGTGGGAGACCGGGACTACGGCGCCTCCAGCCGAAGGTTGCCCCGTGGATTGGCAGAGTTTCCCCGACCCGCGCTCCACGCTAGAGCCTTGACTCTCGATCATCCCGTCACGGGTCAACCGGTGACGTGGGAAGCGCCGGTCCCGGCCGACATGCTGGAGCTTCTCGAGAAACTGTCGTAGCGGCCGTGCGCAAACTCACCAATAGCCTGGCTGCCGGCATGGTCTTGGCCCTCCTCGTCGCGGAGTCGGTCTTTCTCTTGAATCCCGATATCCCGCATACCTGGAAGAACGTGATCTCCATCTTCGGAACCTTCGCGATCAGCTATGGCATCGGGGTCGGCGGAGTGTTCTGGCTGCTCCTCTACGGCGTCGAGCTCGCGCGAGGCAGGCCCCTCGGCCCAGCATGGTTGTCTTATCGCGTGCTGACGTGGCTGTTGATGCTGACCTTCTCCGCCGGGGCGGCGTTGTTGTGGCACAACCTCGTCCACGTGCGCGTTTTCATCCCGGCAGAGACACTGCGTGGACTCGCCGTCGCCGCCACTCTCGTGACCACCGCCGCCGCGGTTCTCCTCGTCGTCGCCTTGTTTCACTACTCGTTCGGAAGACGCGGCGTCCTCGTGAGCTACGCCGTCTCCGCGTTATTCGTCGGGGGGGCACTCGTGATGCCTCTCTTGCTTCGTCCCGAGCCGCTTTCGCCAAAGGCGGTGCCACGCATGCCCATCGAGGATTATCCATCGGCGAGAAAGATCACGATCCTGGGTATGGAAGGCGCATCGATGTCTTACGTCCTACCCGCGGTCGCGGAGGGGAAGCTACCCAACTTCGCGCGTCTCATCGACAACGGCGCGGCCGGCTCGCTCCGGACCCTCTACCCCACGGACTCACTCGCGGTCTGGACGAGCATGGCGACGGGAAAGCTGCCCCGCGACCACGGGCTCAAGGGTTTCTACCGGTACCGGTTCCCTGGGGTGGCCACCCCGGTCACGCTCGTGCCACGGGGTACGGATTTCCCCACTCTCGATCGACTCGGACTGCTCCGTCGCAGCGCCGTGACCGGATCGTCTCGCCGAAGCCAGCCGTTTTGGAGCATTCTCAGCCGATTCGGCGTGGAGGTCGGTTTGGTGAGGTGGTGGGGGACCTATCCCGCGGAGGAAGTACAGGGCTTCATCGTGTCCGAATATTTTCACCGCCAGATCAAAGAACGCTTCGATCCTCCCCTGCCCGAGCTCACCTTCCCGCCCGAGCTGTCGACAGGTCTGAGCTCACGCGTCGTACTCCCGGAAGACGTGCAAAAAGAAGCGTTGGGACGCTTCGTCGATCTGGGCGTCGAGGTCGATAGCGACTTTCAATGGGAGGAAGAGCTCGGGCGGGCGTTCGGCGACGACGCGACCTATCGCGCCATCGGGGAGATATTGAAGGAAGAGTTTCGGCCCGACGTTTTCGGCATCTACTTTTTCGGACTCGACATCGTCGGCCACTACTTCACCCGCTTTGACCGCCCGGCGGAGTTCGGCGACGTCAAAGATGAAGAGATCCGCAAGTTCGGACACGTCATCGACGCCTACTATCGCTATCTGGACGAGATTCTAGGCGACTATTTGCACGCGCGCAGCGACGACGAGATCGTGATGGTCGTCTCCGGACACGGCATCGAGCCTCTTTCTCTCGCCCGCCGCGTGTTGGAGCCGCTCAGAGGCAACCCACACCTTTCCGGCTTCCACGACGACGCACCGGACGGGCTTTGGATCCTCGAAGGCCCCGACATTCGAGCGGGCGTAAAGATCCAAGGCGCGTCGATCCTCGACGTGACGCCGACGTTGCTCTACTTGATGGATCTGCCTCTCGGACAAGACATGGACGGCCAGCTGCTTTCCGATGTGATCGAGCCTGAGCTCGCGAGGAGTCAGCCAGTGACTTTCATCTCGTCGTACCACGATTTCTTGATCGAAACTCCCCGTCTCGAGGATCCCGCCGATGCGCGCTCCCCGCTCGACGCCGTTCCAGCTCCGCGAGAACCTAGATGAGAGTAACGTCAGGTCACCGTGAAGCTTCCCCATGAAGAGCCATCCACTGATAGAATCCGCGCCGTGACCGAGACGCTATTGATGGACGGCCCCACAGTCGAAGCCGAGCTCGATCGTCTCGCGGGCGAGATCGTCGAACGGACCACCGGGGTCGACGCTCGCCTCATCCTCGTGGGGATCCGTACCCGGGGCGTGCCGTTGTCGAAGCGCATCCGCGATCGCATCATGGCCCTCACCGGCCGAGCCCCCGAGCTGGGTACTTTGGACATCACGCTGTATCGCGATGACTTGACCGCGGTCGGCAGCCAACCCGTCGTCCGCCGCAGCGAGCTTCCTTTCGACGTCGATGACGCGTGGATAGTGCT
>JAJCXL010000047.1 GCA_029263435.1 Acidobacteriota bacterium
TCTCGCTGGGCGTAAGCTCGAGGCGGAAGGCGATTGGCAGGGGGCCTCGCGCGAATACGAAGCCGCGATGAAGCGAGATCCCAAGGATTGGCGGGCGCCGATGCTTCGAGGCCAGGTCTTGTTCCGACACGCCGACAACGCCCGCGCGCTCGAGGACTTCGATCGCGTCGTTCGCTTGGCGCCGGCGCAAGAGCCTTACCTGTGGCAGCGTGGCATCGCCCAGTACTACGCGAAGCAATTCGAGGCCTGCGTCGCTCAGTTCGAGCTCCACCGGACGGTGAACCCGGACGACGTCGAGAATGCGGTGTGGCATTTCTTGTGTCTGGCGAAGTTGAGCGGCGTAGAGAAAGCTCGAGAGACGATGTTGCCGGTGGGACCGGACGCGCGTGCTCCCATGCCGGCGATCTACCGGCTCTACGAAGGTGAGCTCGAGGTGGATGACGTGCTCCGGGCTGCTGGCTCGAGCGCGTCGGCTCGCTTTTACGCGGAGCTCTATGTCGGGCTTTATCTCGAGGCTTCGGGAAATGCGTTGGCTGCCGCGGAGCATCTCGAGCGTGCGGCCGAGGCCGCCGTCGGCGGCTATATGCGAGATGTCGCCCGGGTGCATCTGAGAATCCAGAACGAGAATAGACGGGAGGGTGGGCGATGAGAGTTATTTTCGCGGCAGCTGTCGCGGCTTGGGGCATCCTCGCGTGCGGAGGGGGGACTCGCCCATCGGGAGAGTCGAAGCCTCTCCGGATCGCGGTCGCGAAATTTCAGCACGAGACCTGCACGTTTTGCCCGGGAGGCGACACCGACATCGAGGACTGGCATCAGCTCAGTGAGCCGTTGACGGGAGAACCGCTCTTGGATTCGGGGCCGTATATCCGTGGGTTCACGAAGCGCGCCCGGGACTACGGCGACATCGATCTCGTGACGCTGACATCTCCCATCGGAGTGTTCGGCGGCTCTTCGCGGAGCTGGAACACGAAAGCGACGTTCGACGCCTTCGTCGACCAGATGATCGCGGAGCTCGAATCCGAGATGCCGGTCGACGGCGTCTATCTCGCGCTTCACGGCGCGATGGCGGTGAGAGACGTCCCTCGTCCGGAAGCGGAGATCGCCCGGCGGTTTCGTGAGGTCGTGGGACCGGACGTTCCCATCGCCGGCACCTTCGACCTTCATGGCAACGAAGACGAGGCGTTTCTCGATCACGCCGATTTCGCGTTCGTGACCAAGCGCTACCCGCATTACGACGCCTACCACCAAGGCGAGCGCGCCGCCCATGCAATCCGACTCGTCGCCAAGGGGCTCTACCGGCCCGCGACCGCCTCGCGTCGGCCGGGCATCATCACGGCTACGGTGCATCAATGGACCGGTCAATCGGTATCGATGGACATCATGGAGCGGGCCCGACGGTGGGAGGCGAGAGAGCCCGACGTTTTCGTCAGCGTCTTCTACGGCTATCCGTGGTCGGACGTGCCTGACGTGGGTGCCTCCATTCACGTGATGACGAACGGCGACGAGGAGCTCGCCAACCGCATCGCCGACGACATGGACGACTACTTTTGGCGCGTTAGGGAGAGATTCGCGATAGGAAGCTACCCGCCTCCGGAGCAGGCCGCGACTCTCGTGGCAGAAGCCATTGGGCGAGGAGACGTTCCGGTCGCGGTCGGCGATCATAGTGATCGGCCCGGCGACGCGACGCACTTGCTCAAAGCGTTCGAGGCGGCCGGGATCGGCTCGGTTCTCTATGGCGCCATCACGTCTCCTAAGACGCTCGAGAGCTTGGCGGAAGCCGGCTCGACTGCGGGTGACCCCTTCGACGAGGAGATAGGCGGCTTCACTCCGTCCGGCGGCACACCGGCCCGCATCGAAGGGACGCTCGAGTATTTTGGCGAAGGCTTGGGCTATGAACGCATCGCCGCGGTCTCGTTCGGTCGTGGCAACCTTCTCATCTTGGCGCCCACTTATACTCAAGTGCTCTACCCGGAAAACTTTCGCATCGGGCCCATCGACCCCGATGGCTACGACGTGTTCGTCGTGAAGTCCCGGGTACACTTTCGGCGGGGCTTCGACGAGACGGGCTACGCGAAGACGATTATCGTTGCCGAGGCTCCAGAGCCTTTCGTGGGGACGACGTTTCTGGATGCGCTCCCGTTCGAGAATGTAAGCTTGGGCGAGCTCTTTCCCTACGGAGCGCCGAGCCACCGCCGCTGACTCGGCCTTGATGACGGATTTGAATCAAACAAGGAGGATAAAGATGACATACATTAAATGGTTGAGTGTTACCGTGCTGGTTCTAGCTCTCGCACCCTTCGCGATGGGCGCGGACGCGATCGAAGGCGAGGTCGTCGACTCGGGCTGCTTCATGAGAAACGGCTCCCACGGGGCCGACCATCAGGAATGTGCCGCCCGGTGCTTGAAAAACGGCAACCCCGCCGGACTCCTCACCGACGACGGTGAGCTCTTCACGTTGGCGGCCGCAGCCTCTAGCTACGAGAGCTTCGCCGCGAAGCGGATCAAAGTCAGCGGTAAGCAGATCGACCGCACGATCTTTCCCGAGACCGTCTCGGTTTGGGAGAACGACGCTTGGGTCGAGGTCCCGCTGAACGAGTATGGCGGGCCGCAAAAGCCGAAAGAGTAACGGGACCTATCCGTTTCCGTTATCCATGTCGGACAGGATAAGCCACCGTCCGTCGGATCGCTTCGTCAGCGTGAGGGTGAATTTGCCGATATCCGGCTCACCCTCGCGCTCGGCGTAGCCTCCCAAGATGTAGCCGACATCTCCTTCCAACGCGAACGCGAAAGCTCGCAGCGAAAGCGGTCCGCCCTGGCCGCGATAGCGCTCCGCGATGGCGTCTCTGCCTCGCACCGGAGGTCTTCCGCCGGACAAAACGAAGCCGTCGACGGCGAATAGCTCCGCCAAGGCGGCTGCGTCTCTCGCGCGCCACGCCTCTTCATAATCCCGTAGCACGCGATCGAGAGGGGCCGGAAGCTCAACGGTGGCAACCGGCTCTTGCGCGAAAGTCGTGGCTGAAAGCGCCAGAGTCAGCGCCATTGCGGCTTTGCACCAACTAGTCATTGCGTCCCATTTCCTCGATGAGTCACGGAGACGAGCGCAAGGAACGTCGCGCTGGCTCGGGTGAGTGATGAGGACTTCTCGCGTAGTGCTCGCTCAAAGGATCGGCGTCGGACAGGCCGAAATCGCCCGTGAGGTCACGCCAGACGGTGTGAATGTGATTTGCGTCGTTCTGGGTGTTGTCGTACTCGATGAGAAAGCTCGGACCGTGGATGCGGTAGTAGTGAGCTTCTCCCGGGCGCGCGTCGCCGGCCCAGGCGAAATGGACGGCGTCGTGACCCGCGGATGCGATGCGGGCGAGCTCCGCCCCGGCGATCTCCGGCCGGAGCCGGCGCGCGTAGAGCTCCACTAGCTCGAGCATTCGTGCGCGTTGGGTCGGGGACATCGCCGAGCCGGCAAGCCCCTGGCGCGAGCCGAGATCGACCACCCGTGACGCGCCGGTGACGATGTCATCGGGCGCCTTCGCGTCGATGAGGATGCGCGCTTGGTCTTTTGCATCGAAGCTTTCGAAGAGCGCACGGCCCAGCTCCTCCTCGGCCGCTAGAGCCCGCATCCCGCTGAGACGACCGTCGAGCACATTCGCCGGGTTGGCGCCCATGAACAAAGGTGACGTGGATTGGAGCTTGCCGTCTCGGAGTGAAAAGTTCGCGGAGAGGTGATGGCCTTCCACCCTAAACCCCCAATCGCTCGAGCTCGTCGGCTCTCCGAAGATCGTCACGAAGTAAAGCTCCGGGTCTCTGATCGCGCGCCCCTCTTTTTCGAACAACACGAGCTCCAGCGACATGATGTCGAGTGCGCGCTGCATTCCGTGAGTGCTCAGTCCCGTCGCGAGCAAGCGTTGGGCGAGAAGCCGTTGCGTCGGCGTCGCCGTCTTCAACGACAAGCCCGCGCGGTCCTTGGGGACGAAGTGCCAGTTTTGGCGCTCTTCATCGCTGAAGGTATACGTCGCAGCGTCCCGCTCGCCCGGATCGAGACTTTGGAGAAGCTGGCGCGCGCCGACGGCCATCTCCTGAGAGACCGGGTCTTCGTCAGGCGTGGTCCCCGACGAAGCGCCAAGGGAAAGAGTCAATCCTAGTGCCACTAGCCACTTCATCGCGCAACCTCCTGATTCTGAGGTCTTCATATCGCGAAACGGGGCCGAGTGCTAGCGTCGATGTCGACGCTGACGTTTGAGTTGTCGATCGTCGGATGCCACACTATCGCTCGGACTCACGATGTCTCTCATGCATGGCTCCTCGAGCTTTCGAACCGTCGCTGTCGCGATCACGTTTTGCTGCGCGTCTCGGGTCGCATCGACCCAGGACCCGGAGCCCGTCGAGCGAGAGCGCGTGCTCGTCCCGGCCGCGCTCGAGGCTTTCGTCGACGGCTACATGGCCTCCTATCTGGATGAAGCGAACATCGTAGGAGCGACGGTCGCGTTCGTCGAGAACGACGAGCTCGTTTTGACGAAAGGCTACGGCTACGCGGATTTGAGTGAGCACACACGCGTGGACCCGGCGACGACACTGTTTCGCATCGGCTCGGTCTCGAAGCTATTCGTCTGGACGGCGGTCATGCAGCTCGTGGAGCAAGGCAAGCTGGAGTCGGGCATGCCAGTCCTCGAGAAGCCCTTCGAAGAACACCAGCTCGTCGAGAGAATCCGGAGCCTGCTCGACGACCGCGCGACGTGAGTTCGGACCCCATCTACGCACAAAGACGCGAGGGCCTACTCTCGAAGGCCCGGTGAGACGATTTCGTGTCAGCCGTACATTCAGACGGCTGGCGTTCACAGAGCCGGCGCGCGTCGCTCATGTCTCTCCTCGCAAAGTCCCTCACTCGAGCCCTCTGGGCGGGTCATGGCGTTGGAGAAGCAGCCGAGGAGGCCGCACA
>JAJCXL010000048.1 GCA_029263435.1 Acidobacteriota bacterium
AACAGGCCGAGCTCTTTACCGAGCTTGCGGTGATCGCGTTTCTTGGCCTCTTCGAGCCGGTGCAAGTGCTGGGCGAGGCTCTTCTTGTCGAAGAACGTCGTCGCGTAGATGCGCTGCATCGGAGTGCCGCCCTCTTCACCCTTCCAATAGGCGGCGGAGCTTCCGGTAACTTTGATCGCCTTGATAACCCCGGTGTGCGGCACGTGGGGACCTTCGCAGAAATCGTAGAAATCGCCGACCCGATAGCAGGAGACGACGGCGTCGCCCTTTTCTTCGACCAGCTCTGCTTTGAAGCTTTGGCCGAGCTTGGAAAAAACGGCCATCGCGTCGGTCTTCGGAATCTCTTCCCGCTCGAAAGAAAGCTTGCGCTTGGCGAGCTCCTTCATTTTGTCTTCGATCTTCTGCAGATCCTCGGGCGTGAATGGGGATTCGACGACGAAGTCATAGAAGAAGCCGCCGTCAATCGGCGGCCCGATCCCGTATTTCGCGTCTGGAAAGAGCTCCGTCACCGCCGCCGCCATCAAGTGAGCAGAGCTGTGACGAAAAATCTCGAGCGTCTCCTCGTCTCTCTCGGTGAGGATGCGAACGAGGGCGCTCTCGGGGATCGGCCGGGAAAGATCGTACGGCTCGCCATCGACGATGGCCGCAATCGCTTTCTGGGCGAGCCCCGGCCCTATATCCTCGGCAATTTTCCGAGGAGTCACCCCAGCCGCGTATTCTTTCGCGACGCCGTCCGGCAGCGTAATCGTGATCGACATAAACAAAAATAGCCCGCGGCGGGCCTTCTCGTTCGGACCCCTCGCGGACGTAAAACTCAGATGGTAGGCGCGGGCGGACTTGAACCGCCGACTTCTACGATGTCAACGTAGCGCTCTCCCACTGAGCTACGCGCCTATAGACTCTAACCCGACGTAGATATTAGCAACGCGAGATCGACCTGTCAAGGCAATAACCTCCTCTCTCGCTTGGAGATACAGGGGCAGCACCAAGCGCTCCAGCGCTCTAACGCGTTGACGACGGCGCATCCGCGAGCGATAATTAGGTAGGAGATTCCTCGAAACGTAAGCGATCGCCCATTGTCGGTCGCGTCCAGATCCGTCTTTCCTCTCGAACTGCGAGAATGTCGACCACCCCGCCCCGAGCCACGGCACCCAACGCGGAACCCTTCTCTATCCCGAATCTCGTCGCGATCCTCCAGGAACAGCAACTCCTAACGAAGGATGAAGTCGAACAGATCGGCCGGTTCATCAGTGTTCAGCAGCTCACGGAAGACGCCGCCTTACGGCGATTGGGGAAGCTGAACGAGGACGAGATCACCCAAGCGGTGGCGCGCCACGCAAAACTTCCCTACTTGAAGATCAACCCCCTCGATCTCGACCTCGACGTCGTCACCGCGGCGCTACCGGGTCGCTTCGCTCGCCGGCACGTCATGTGCGCCGTCTCGAAACACGGAAACACCGTGACGCTGGCCATCGCGAACCCGTTCAATCGTGCGCCTTTGCGAGATCTGCAGCAGTTCGGGGGCCTCGAAGTCAAGCTCGTGGTCGCCTCCAGGAGCGACATAGAGACCGTCAACAAAGGGTTCTACGATCTCAAGACTTCGCTCAAAGCCGCGGAGTCACAGCTCACCGAGGGTCGACTCACGTCGATCGACGTGACCAACCAGGAGTTCCTCTCCGGCCCCTCGGTCGAGATGGACCCCACGATGCAGCCCGTGGTCACGGCCCTCGACAACATGCTGAGTCATGCTTTCGACCAGCGGGCGTCCGACATCCACATGGAGCCCAAGCGTAATATCGCTCTCGTTCGGCTGCGGATCGACGGCGTCCTTCACGACGTGCATGTCATTCCCAAGATCGTCTATCAAGCCGTCGTCAGCCGGGTGAAAATGCTCAGCGGCCTGAACATCGCGGAGAAACGGCGCCCTCAAGACGGGCGCATCAAGCGCAGCGAGGGTGGAAAGGAAGTCGAGATCCGGGTCTCCACCATGCCGACCGTTTTCGGCGAGAAGGCCGTTCTGCGTATCTTCGACCCCGACATCTTGCTGAAATCCGTCGCGGAGCTCGGATTCTCCGATGCCGAGCTGCCTCGGTTCATGCCGTTTCTCGAGCACCGCGAAGGCATCGTGCTCGTGACCGGACCCACCGGCAGCGGGAAGACCACGACCCTCTACTCCGTGCTCAAACATCTCTCCCGACCAGAGGTCAATATCGTCACGATCGAGGACCCGGTCGAGCTCGTTTATGACGATTTCAATCAGGTGCAAGTGCGCTCGGAGCTCGATGTCAGCTTCTCGAACGCCATCCGCACCGTGCTCCGACAGGATCCGGACATCGTCATGATTGGCGAGATCCGAGACACCGAGACGGCAGAGATGGCGATCCAGGCAGCGCTGACGGGACATCTCGTGTTCTCGACGCTCCACACCAATGACGCGCCGTCAGCGATCACTCGCCTGCTCGACCTGGGCGCCCCGTCATTTCTCATCACTTCTACGCTCGTCGGCGTGCTCGCTCAACGACTCGTACGCACGGTCTGCCCGAAATGCGTCGAGGAAGTGGCTCCCACCGAAGAAGACGCCCTCGGATTGAATGCCCCCTTTTCGAAGATCCGCGACCTCACCTTCCGGCGTGGTCAAGGCTGTATCCACTGTCGTCAGACGGGCTATCACGGCCGGACCGGTATCTACGAGATCATGCCGGTATCCAGAAAGATCCGAAAACAGATCGTCACGAAAACGGATTCGCCCGAGATCGTCCGCACCGCGAGGGATGAGGGCATGCGCACCTTGAGAGAGTCCGCCATCGCCAAGCTCGTCGCGGGCCACACGACGGTGTCCGAAGTCATTCGCGTCACCGGACGCTAGTCACGCTAAAGCGCGCGCTCTCTGGCGCGGCGCTGAACCGGAGAGACTCAGAGGCGCTAGCCGTAGCGCCCTTCGATGTAGTCCGCCGTTTCTCGGTGCTCGGGCGTCACGAACATCTTGTCCGTCCGGGTGTGCTCGACGAGCTTGCCGTTCAACATGAAGGCGCACTCGTCGCTCGCACGGCGGGCCTGCGCCATATTGTGAGTCACCATCAGAATGGTGTAATCGCCCCGAAGCTTCCACACCAGCTCTTCCACCGCTTCGGTACCTTGCGGATCGAGCGCCGAACAAGGCTCATCCATCAAGAGAACGGACGGCTTCACCGGAAGCAGCCGCGCGATACATAATTTCTGTTGCTCTTCCAAAGACAACGAAGTGCCGATGTCGTCGAGCCGATCTTTGACCGCATCCCATAAGAGAACTTGCTTCAGGACGTCCTCGACGATGGAATCTCTCGCCGTATCGTCGAGATTCTCGCCATCGATTTGATGCAAGTCGAAGGCGAACAAGACGTTGTCTCGGACCGAGATCGGCAGCGGGTTC
>JAJCXL010000049.1 GCA_029263435.1 Acidobacteriota bacterium
CTTGCCCGGGGGGGCTCCTCTCATCCGTCGCAACCGGAGCCGCGGAATGCCTAGGTCCATTCCCAAAAGCGAGCCTCGGACGTGCCACGGCGTGCGCTCGTCCGCGACCTCTCGCGCTCGTTGCCACGGCGTGCGTGCTCGATAGCTTTCGAGCGGTACGCTCAATCCGAAATCGTGTCGTCGGACGAGCCGGTCGGTGAGGAATATCGGGCCGTCTACGGTGCCGAGATGACTCGCGTAGACGTAGGTCGCCAAGACATCGGCGAGGAGCTCGTCCGCGAGCGATTGCACGGGCGCGAAAGCCTGGTCGCGACGCTCTCCCGTCAGCGAGAGCTGCCCCGCAAGCGCGTCGAAGATCGCGTCTACGTCGGTGGGTTGCGGCGCGTGCTCGACCCCGGCGAAGGGAAGCGAGTCCAGCCGCGCTCGAACGGACTCGAGCGGGTCTTCATTCGTCGCCATGGGCCCGGGTCGATAGTCGTCGATGAATCGTTGAAGCGCGAGGACCGGAGACAGGTCATGGCCGCCCAAGAGCTCTCGCACCTCGACGTGACGACGATACTCGGTCGCGTGAAGCGCGAGCTCGAGCTGCATACCTTCCCATTCGACCGGAGTCCCATCGCGTTGTCTGTCGCCGGCGAGCGCCCGGGTCAAAACCTCATCTTCGGAGATGTCGGTCTCTGGGCCGGACGCGTCGCGAAGTGCAGGCAGCAAGTCGCGCTCGATCCATGACGCCACGGTCCCGTCGAAACGCCCCTCTTCGGGAGCGAGTGCTATGAGTCCGCGAATGAGCTCAGCGGCAGCATCGGACGTCAGGGTCCTCTTGCGACGCGCGCCTTCGACGAGAGACAAGCTCGCTTGAAACTGCGTGATCGCAATGGCGGCGAGGCGGTCGTTGCCAATGTCGGTGAGGCTTTCCGCCCGTTGAATCGCTGCGACATAGATCGCTGGGTCGGCTATGCCGAGTCGCTCCAGCGTCGCGAGGAGCGCCGGGTAGCGGCCGAAGCCTCGAGCGGCTACCGCGACATCGTCTGCCTGATCAGGAGTCGCGTTCGCGAAGACCCTGGCTCCGAACAATAACGACTGGAATCGGATGCGCCGCTCTTGCGCAGGTCGAAGACAAACTTGGGCCACGAGCCACCCGGGCCGAACGTCTTCGCCGCCCGCTGTTGGCTCGGGCGTTTCGTCGAACATGGCGTGCCAGATCGGGGCTCCACCGGGCACGTGCAAGACGCCGTCCTCGCCGACCGGAAGCTCGCGAAGGAGCGAGGCGGCATCGAAACCTCGCCGCCGAAACGGCGTTTGCGTGAGATCGATCTCCTCGTCGCATTCTGCGAAGGCTTCGTAGAGCTCTCGAAACCGGTCGAGCCTCGTGGCGTCGTCAACGGTGTTACCCACGACGTAGCTTTGTCGCGACGGCTCGAGGTGTGCGACGGTGTCGTAGAAAAAAGCGAGCCTGCCGTCGTCCTTGCTCAAGAGGTCCCGAACGAAGTCTCGTGGCCGGCTCGGGGGACTTCCCACGATGTGGGTCCAGGCTCGCGCGGCATCCGGCCCGCCCGGGACGAGGATGGTGTCGTCTCGTACATGAATCGCGCGGCCGAACGCGGCGATGACCGCGGCGTGGTCGTCCCGGAAGACTCGCAGCAATTGCGGTCGGCTTTCGAGAAAGGCGAGCGTGTCGTCGTCGAGTGCGGACAGAGCGTAGAACAACAGCGCGGCGTTGCGATGGCTGATGATCGCACGAAACAAGAGAGGATCGTCGGCTCCGTCGCTCAGGATGCTTTCGCGCCACACGGCCTCGGATAGCGGTAGTGGCACGGTGATGTCGCTGGTGTCTGCTGCGGTGAGGCTCTCGAGGTAGAGCAGCAGCGCGTCTTTGGACGCATCGACGCCGAGATGTCTACCGATGGGCTCTTTGTAGGCATAGCGGACGAAGTCGAGCGCAGCGCGCGATCGATCGGGGAGGTGGTCGAATCCCAGCCGGTCGGCCATTTCTTGAAGCGACCCGGGTACTGTGAGAGAGAATCGATGACCGGCGCTCGCGGGAGCGATCGTGATGAGCAGGAAGGCGGCACTGACCAGCGTGCGAAACCGGGCAGGAGACGAGACCAGGGGCGTCTCTCGGACTCGTCGTGCTCCTACCACCATCGGGCCGGAATTATCTCACGTGGGAGCCGCCTCCAAACGAATTGTGTGATCCAGACGATGGGGAAAACCCCGCGTCGTGGCGCACAGCGAAAACCCTCCTGCTCACGGACAATGGGCCCATCTTTCGACAACCCAAGAAAAGAGGTAAGTGACACCGTGCGAACTCCGACCGGTTCTATGCTCGCGTTGCTTCTGGCCGTTTCCGTCACTTCGGCCGTCGGCGCACCCTTTTACGTCGCTACTGACGGGAGCGACCCGTCCGGTGACGGCTCACCAGGAAACCCCTGGGCGACGATCACCCATGCGCTCGATAGCGTCCCGGACGGAAGTACGGTTCTGGTCCAGCCAGGGACGTATCACGGTCGAGTGCGTCTGCGAGGCGAGTTCGCTCAAGGTGTGACCGTGCGTTCGGCCACCCCGTATCAGGCTCGGCTCCGACACGATGCCACCGTCGTCACTTGCTTCACCGGCAAGGGCATCACTCTCGAGGGCTTCGACATCGCGCATGACGGCCCCGGGGCCGGTGGGCTCGTCATTCAGATTCAGGATCTGATCGGAATTCCCGGCGGGAGTGATTTCGTGAGCCGAATCACTTTGCGGGACAACGTTATCCACGACAGCTTCAATAATGACCTTCTCAAGATCAACAACGGGGCGGGAGACGTTTCAGTGCTGGGCAACATGTTCTACAACCAGCAGGGAAGCGACGAGCACATCGATATCAACAGCGTGACCGATGTCGTCGTCGAGAATAATATCTTCTTCAACGATTTCGAGGGGAGCGGTCGTGGGAATGGAAACGACACCGGGAGCTTCGTCACCATCAAAGATAGCAACGGTGGCGACGATACCAACTTGGGGAGCCACCGGGTCGACGTCCGAAACAATGTGTTTCTGAATTGGGCGGGCTCGACCGGATCGAACTTCGTCCTCATCGGAGAGGACGGGATGCCTTACTACGAAGCGCAGGACGTCACCGTGGAAGGCAACGTGCTCATCGGGAACTCGACGAACGTCATGCGCTCCGTGTTCGGCGTCAAAGGGGGAAGCGACATCACGTTCCAGCACAACACCGTCACTGGCGATCTTCCATCTTTGGCCTATGCGATGCGCCTCAACAGCGAAGGACAAAACCTCCCCAATCGCAACATCCACTTCTTCGACAACATCTGGTCCGATCCCACCGCGACGATGGGAGCGGAGAACCCGAGCCGTCCGAATGATTTCTCCGACACCCCACCGGGGGAGACCGAAAGTTTTCTTCTCGAGCGCGGTCTCTACTGGAACGGCGGTGCACCAATTCCCGAGAATGGTGGAGAGCTCATCAACTATACCGACGACCCGAATGGGTTGGTGGCGGACCCGCTGCTCCGGGATGTCGCGAGCGTCGTCCCGCCGAGATTCGTTCCGGAGGTGGGCATGTTCGCCGGCGGCTCGTTCACGATCCGCCAGGCGTTCGACAAGCTCGTCACGTTGTACGGCGTGCCGCGAGCCGGTAGTCCCGCGATCGTGGCTGACGGCCTCGATCGCGGAGCGATCGATCAGGGTGCGGGCGTACGGCTCGCGGTGGCCGCGCACGACGTCGAGCTCGGACCCGGGGAGACCGCGACGGTGGATCTTCGTATCCACAACTCGGGGCTCTTCGCGGTCGGCGATCTCTACATCGCGATCGTCTTGCCGGATCTCGATACCACCTTGTTCATCAGTGGCGGGGGAGGCGTGCTAGGGAGCCTCTCGGATGCGGCGACGTGGGCGCCGACGTTCTCGGTTCCGCTATTCGCGCCGTTTACGATCGATAACGGCCCGTTGCCGTTTCTTACGTTCAGCGGCGCCGAGCCCGCGGGACGCTATTTGCTTCTGGTGGCTGCGACCCGCGCGAACTCCCTCGCCGATGGCAGCATCGATCCCGGCGACGTGCTCGCGCTCAGCTTTGCCGGGGTGAGCTTCACTCCCTGAGCTGGAGGGGCTACCCGACGAGGTAGGCGCCGGTGCCGACCGCGATGTGAGAGTTCTCGTCGTTGTGGAGCTCCATTCGGGTCACCGCCACTTTGTTTCCCGCTCTCAGAATCGAGCCGGTCGCGACGAAGTGCTTGCCTATCCCGGGCCGGAGGTAGTCGATCCGTAAGTCGATCGTCCCCACGTTGGCGAGACGCTCGGATTTCGCTTTTGCGCTCCGGCCGCCCATCGTGCGCAACACGCTGAGAAACGCGACCAAACCGCCCGTGAGATCGAGAGTCGCCGATACGACCCCTCCGTGAAGGCTCCCTCGCACGAAGTTTCCCACCAACTCGTCGCGATAGTCGAAGCGGATGCGAACGTCGTCGAAAGACAGCTTGTCGATCTCTACCCCGAGCACTTTGTTGAACGGGATCCGATCCGTGAAGATCTGCTGAACGAGGGTGAGCGTCTCGGCGTCATCCAAGGCGTCGGGCATGGCGTCGCATTATGGCGCACGCAAGAGGATTACGACACCGACAGGCTCATGGGTCACGAGGTCCTGGATTGCGGCTCGCCGGGGCGCGGGCTACCATCGAACGCGTACGAAACAAACCCGATAACATCATTCTGGAGGATCACTTTGTCGAAATGGACCCATCTCGTTGCCGTATCCGTGCTGTTCGTCGCGGCGACGGCTCAAGCTCAAATTCCTCGTGGCACCGCGAAGACTTCGATCGGTGGCGCCTCGGTCTCGGTCGAATACGGCCGTCCCAGCCTCAACGGACGCGACATGCTAGGCAAGGCTCCCGCGGGAACGGTGTGGCGCACCGGCGCCGACAAGTCGACCACCTTCACGACTTCGGCGGATCTCAGCTCCGGCGGCAAGACGATCCCAGCGGGGAGCTACAGCCTGTTCACCAAGCGCGTCGATGACAAGACCTGGCACCTGATCTTCAACAAACAGACCGGGCAGTGGGGCACAGAGCACAATGCCGGTCAGGACGCGGTCGAAGTTCCTTTGGAGTGGTCTCAAGGCGGCGACAGCGCCGAGCAGTTCACGATCGCGGCGAAGTCCGGTGGCCTCGAGATGCGATGGGGCAAGCACGTTCTTCTCCTACCCCTAGCCTCCAAGTAATTTCACTTCTGTTCGCAGCGAAGGGCGGGCCCTCGGTGGGGCTCGTCCCTTTTTTCTCCCGTTGACACGTCGCACGGCATTTCCTATGATGTCGTTATGAACATGAAAACGAGAATCAACTCCATGTTTTACGCGACGCCCGATGCCGCCCAAGCTTCGTAAGATCCTGTTCTGGATGCACCTGGTCACCGGGGTAGTGGCCGGCTCTGTCGTGCTCATGATGTCCGTCACCGGCGTCTTGTTGACCTACGAGATGCAGCTGAACCGCTGGGCGATGCGAGACTACCGGGCGAGCAGGGACGCCGACGCGAGACCTCTCGCACTCGATGCGTTGTTGGAGCACGTCCGGAGCTCGGATCCAGGACTGTCACTGACGTCCATCACGTTGAGTGCGGATCCGCTCGATCCCGCGGAGCTGAGAATCGAGCGAGAGCGACTCTATGTCGATCGCTATACCGGCGTTGCGCTCGGTGACGGATCGGGGACGGTCAGAAATTTCTTGCGCGAGGTCATGTACTGGCATCGATGGTTCGCCATGAGCGGCGAGGAGCGGCCGATCGGCCGCGCCGTCACCGGCGCGGCGAATCTCGGGTTTCTGTTTCTGGTCGTGAGTGGTTTCTTCTTGTGGTGGCCGAGGAGTTGGACGCCCGCCGCATTGAGGAACGTCGTTTGGTTTCGAGGAGGCCTGAGCGGCAAGGCGCGCAATTACAACTGGCACAACGTCCTCGGGCTGTGGATGTGCGTACCGCTTTTCATCATCGTCGTGAGCGGCGCGGTGATTTCCTACCGTTGGGCCGGCAATCTCGTCTATACCCTTACCGGGAGCGAGCTCCCAACGCGAAACGACCCCGCGGACGAACCGACCGGGACGCCTCCGGTCGTCGCGGATATGCCTGCCAGCCTGGATGAGGTCGTCCGCTACGCTGCGTTCGAAGTGCCGGGGTGGCAGAGTCTGCGTCTCACGTTACCGAAGACCGATTGGGAGCCTGTCACGGTCGCGTTAGACGTGAGTCCGGGACGTCAGCCGCACAAAGTGACGACGGTGACTGTCGATCGTTTGAAGTGCCGAGTCCTCTCCCGGACGACATCGGCCGACAACAGCCGAGGCCGTCGGCTACGCTCCTGGCTGCGCTTCGCGCACACGGGCGAAGTTTACGGTGTCGTGGGGCAGACGGTCGCGGGGATCGCGACGACGGGAGCTGCGGTTCTCGTCTGGACCGGGCTCGCCCTTGCGTGGCGTCGCTTCCGCGGGTGAACGCGTGGCGTCGCTTCCGCGGGTGAACGCGTGGCGTCGCTTCCGCGAGTGAACGCGTGGCGTCGCTTCCGCGAGTGAACGCGTGGCGTCGCTTCCGCGAGTGAACGCGTGGCGTCGCTTCCGCGGGTGAACGCGTGGCGTCGCTTCCGCGGGTGAGACGGCTAAGCCCTAGTCGTGGTCGCTGGCATCCGCCGGCAGCTCGACCCGGGCCGAGCCGAATCCGGCGCCGCGTCGGCGGGTGTAGCGAGCATCTTGCAGGTAGACCGTGTAAGTGTCGCCATGCCGCTCCACCTCGGCGAAGGGAAAGCGCGCCCAATTTATGAAGCCGAAGACGTCCGGCGAAGCGGTCGCTCGTTTCACGATCTCCGAGTTCTCGAGCCGCGGAAGAATCACGGCGTCGAGCTCGAGCCGAAAGCTCGGAAGCAGCGTCACGCGTCCATGCCTATAGCCATCCGACGACTGAACGACGATATCGCGCGCGAAGGGGGTGACCGGTAAAGGGCCCACCATCATGCGCTCGATCCCTACTCCTTGCGCCTGCATCTCTTCGCGGATTCGTTCACGGACGTAGTGCACCGAGAGGTGCATCATCGCGATGTAGACGACAACGACAGCCAGAGACGCTTTCGCCCACCGGCGAGCCTCGTCAGGCTCATGGCCGCGCTTGTTGAATCGAAGCCACGAAAGTGCGAGCAGCAATACAGCCCAAAACAGCTTGGCGTAGGGAAGGCCGGGCACCGCCGAGACGAGCAAGAAGGCGACGAACCCCGTGAACCCGGCCCACCCAATGAGGCTCGTGAGCCGACGTGAGTGGAACAAGAACAACACCCCGCCCAGAGCGGTCCAGATCCACAAATCCACGATGAACAGCGTGTCTCCGTAGAACCAAGTACCGTCGATGGGCATGAGCCAGCGCATCCCGTAGTTGTTCATCCAATCGAGGCTCGGGTGGCTCCACACCGCCAGATAGGACAACGCGACCAACATACCGGCGCGAGGCCGAGCTCCGTCGGGGCCGATATATCGGGCCCAGAGAAGAAGTGCGCCCGTCAGCAACAGGGGCAGGAGGAAGAGCGCGGGCAGTCCGTGGGTCCACCCGCGACGCCACCAAAGCGCCTGGTCGGAGCCAAGGAACATGGCCACCCCATCGATATCGGGGAGGTTCGCCCCGATGACGAGTGCCGCGGTCGCGTAAGCCGTGCGTTCGCGAAGTCCGGTCTGGGCGAGCGCGGCCCCGACGAAGGTGTGAGCGATGGGATCCATATCTATCTTTTTGGGCCCTTGGTCGGGTAGATTGAAGTTTTCAGCCAGGAAGGAATCGAATCATGACGACCAATATCGAACGCATCAAAGGCCTGTACCAGAGTTTCGATGCGGGCGACGTGCCGACCGTGCTCGCGGGAATGGATCCGAACATCGAGTGGAACGAGGCCGAGAGCTTCTACTTGTCCGACCGAAACCCCTATCGAGGACCGGAAGCGATTGCTGAAGGCGTATTCGGACGTATCGTCGTCGACCTCGGCGACTTCGGCGCCCATCCTTCGAGCTTCGTCGACGGCGGCGATACGATCGTCGTCGAGGGGCGCTACAAAGGCACGGCGAAGTCGACGGGGACGCCGGTTGACGCGCAGTTCGTTCACGTGTTCGAGCTCGCGAACGGCAAGATCACTCGATTCCAGCAATACACCGACACCGCGCAGTGGGCGAAAGCTATGGGTTAGGGTCCCGTGCCAGCGCGCAAATGGGATCGAGATTCATGTGACGAATTTCTGGGACAAGACACTAGTTCCTGGAGATGCGGTAGAGGTAGCGATAGCCTCTCAAATACATCTCGTCATCGACGAAGGCGGGCGACGCGTCGAAGCCGTCATCGAGGGCGTTTCGTGCAACGATCTCCAGAGTCGGGCCGTTTCTTAGCACGACGGCGTTACCGTCTCGTCCCAGGATGATGACCTGGCCGTTGACGCCGACGGGAGACGCGTAGATCTCGTAAATCCCGTCGAGGCGCACGGGCCCGTAGTGCGGCGTTCCAGTCTTCGCGTCGAGCGCGGTGAGGATCGCGTTGTTGCTCTTCACCAGATAGAGGATGTCGTCATAGAGGAGCGGTGACGGCACGTAAGGTGTGTCGCGATCGATTTGCCACAAGATCGCTTCGGTGCCGGTGATGTCGCCTTTGGCGCCCGCGAGACGTACGGCGAAAGCCGCGTTGCCGCGAAACCCGCTCGTGACATAGACCACCCCGTCTTTCTCGACGGGTGACGGGATCGCGTTGAGGGTCAACCCGGGGCCGTGCCAGATGACATCGCCGGTCTCGAGGTCATAGCTCGTGACGTTGCTCGTCCCCGTCGTGATGACTTGAAATCGACCCTCGTGCTCGACGACGAGCGGCGTGCCCCATGACGTGACTTCCGCGCGGTCTTTACGCCAGCGCTCTTCTCCGGT
>JAJCXL010000050.1 GCA_029263435.1 Acidobacteriota bacterium
CACCAGATTGCCTTTGACCTCGTAGCTCTGGATCGGCATCCGGGTCCCGTTCGCGAAGACCATCGTCTGCTCGGCCGACGAGACGGACACAGCGGCAAGAACTAGTGCGAGAACGACCAGCTTTGTTCTCATCGAACTCTCTCCCCAATGTAGGCGGCGACCGCGACCCCAGCCGCTTCGAAACCCCGCACGCGTCAGACCTGACCGCATCGTCGCCGTTTGATTTGGCACTAGTATCATCTTGGATCGGGCAGAGAATCAAGCCCGCTCCTGTCGAGGTGAGCGACGGTCTCGAAGTGATGGGTATTGGGGAACAAATCGAACAGCTCGAGGCTCCGCACGGAAAACCCAGCACCCTCGAGGCCGCGCACATCTCTGGCGAGCGCCGGCGGGTCGCAAGAGACGTAACAAATCTTCTGGAGGGAGCTCTTAGAGAGGCGCTCGCGAAGCTCTCGGGGGAGCCCGCCCCGCGGAGGGTCCAAGACGACGTAATCCGTGGCCTCGAACGAGAACGTCTGTGCGAACCGGGCCGCGTCCTCACGCACGAAACGGACCGCCGCGCCGCCCGAGCGCTTTTGATTGTAGATGCCGTCGGCCACCGCACTCGGCGAGGACTCGACGGCCAAGACCTGATCTGCGTAGCGGGCAAGCGGTAGCGCGAACAAACCCACGCCCGCGTAGAGATCGACGATACGTGGCACGTGACCACCCGGACGGACCGCGGAGACGAGGGACTCGAGCAGAAACCGATTCGTCTGAAAAAAGCTACCAGCGGTTTGTCGCCACGTCGATGGGTCGAGCCCCTCGGGCGCGATCCGGTGCGACACCCACGGGTCTCCGGAGAAGAGCTCGGGCCCCCGGCGCTTGCCTTTGGCGGAGACCACGATGCCGTCCATGCCGGTAGCGCGTCGGAGGGCAGTCCGGGTCTCGGGATCGAATCGTTGGAGCGCACTTCGAGAGTGGACGAAAAACCGACCGACAATCCTCCCTTCCTCGTGGCTCGATTCCTGGAGCTCCACCGAATCCAAGTCTTTCAACCGATCCGGGCGCTCACGAAAAAATGCTCGAACCTCGTTCCAGCAAGCGTTCAACCCGTCCGTGGTGACGATGCACCGATCGATGTCCTCAACGGCGTGGGATCCCCGGTGACGAAACCCCATCGCCTTCGGCGCCTCTTTGCCTTCTGCCACGTGGAACCGAACCCGATTGCGATAGCCGAGCTCCGCAGCGGAGCGGACCGCGACCGGAACCTCGGTGGCAGAGACGACGCCCGCCCGGCGCAAACACTCAGCGAGAATCCCCCGTTTCGAGTCGAGCTGGGTTGCCGGGTCCAGGTGCATCAGCGCGCAGCCTCCGCATCGTTCGGCGTGGGTGCACGGCGCCGACCGACGAGAGGGTGCATCCGTGATCCGTTCCACGCTCTCGGCGCGGAGGAAATCCTTGCGTTTGTCGAGAACTCTCACCCGGTGGCGCTCGGTGGGCACGACCCCGGCGACGAACACGACCTGACCGTCGTGTCGCGCCAGACCGGAACCTCCGGCCACGATCTTCTCGATGTCGACTTCGAACGTCTCGTCTGACATCGTTAGCGATCGTAGAGGCTCAACAACGGTAGCGACCGCGCCGCGCGAAGCCTCTTCCGGTAGGCGCTCTTGACGGCAGAGAGATAGACCTTCTCGGGCATACGCTCCCGGTAGGACGCGAGCGAACGCTGGGCCTCGGCTTCGAGCTTGCTCTTCTGCTCGGCGTCGAGCTCGCGCTCAGCGGTGTCGATCATGGTCTCGTCCAACTTCTCGAGCTCCTCCTCGATCCTCGCTTCGCTCGTGCCTCCCGCGCTACCGATGGATGCCGCCAATGCCTCGACCGCTCGGGCGACGTCCGGGTCGCTCGGTGCGACCGCCGCCGCCAGGGCTTGGAGATGGCCGACGCTGTCGAGAGGCGAAGCTTCCGGAACCTCGCGCGCCCCGAGACGGACCTCTCGAAATCGGCGAAACTCCGACTGAACCGCTTGACGGCAATAGGTGAGCTTGAGCGGACGGCTACTCTTGCGCGGCCGGTCGAGCACACGATCGATCGCGTCTTGGATGACTTGCAACGGAATGCCTTGTTCTTCCCACTGCGCCACGAGAAACCACTCCGCTGGAGTGATGAAGAGCGGACTGCCTCGGCGCTCGATGAAATAGGACTCCACCCGTCCGTAATAGCTGTCCGGGACGACGTCCGTTAGAGAATCGTCCGCCACCGTATCACGTTGGAGCCGGGTGACGGCTTCCGCGTAGAGTCCCCGGGTCCCTCCTTCGTCAAGGGTGACCTTGAGTCCACCGTCATCTTCGATCCCCGCCGTCGTGGCCGTAAAGCTCAGCCCATCGCGGGGCTCGACTCGGACCCGCTCGCCATACAGCCCGTCCGCAAGCTCGCGGTAGCGCGCGATCACGCGTGCCTCGTCGCGCCCATCCCACCATCGCTCGATGCGACTCACGATGGCGGTGCAAACATCGATCGGAGAGATAGTGTCGGCACTCAGGGACGCCGCCCGCTCACGAAGCTCCGCGGGAAAGTCGGTCCGCCTCTGATTGACGTTGATCCCAATACCGACGACGAAGGCGTCCGGCTCGGAGCCTTTGAACCCTCCCTCGCACAAAACGCCGCCAAGCTTCCGGTCACCAATGAACAAGTCGTTGGGCCAGTGGAGTCGAACATCGTCTCCGCTCAGCTCGCGGATAGCTTCGGCGGCTGCGACCGACACGAGCAGCGGCAACAACTGAAGCGGGCGGGTTCTCTCCGGGCGCAGCACGATACTCAGAAATAGTCCACCAGGTCCGGACACCCATCGCCTCAGAAAGCGGCCGCGGCCGGTCGTCTGTTCACGCGCGAGAAAGAGGCTTCCGTGCGGCGCTCCGCGACGTGCGTACTCGAGAGCGAGGTCGTTCGTCGAACCGACGCGATCCAGACTGAGGACAAAGGCTCCCCATCGGGAACCGGCGAGCCGCAGTGCGGCGCCAATGCGGGGATGGTGGTCGATAGACTTACCCTGAGTTCGGCATCTTCGCTTTGAGAGCGTCGATTTCCTTCTTGATCATCGCTTCGGCCAGGTCGGGTACGACCTCCCAAGCGATCTCCTGAAGGACTTCCGCGGAGAGCTTGTCCACGACGCGCTGGGCGATCCGCTCCACCAAGGCATCCTCGTCGGAGCTCGTCGAAGCCACGGCAGGTGCAGGCGCAGCGGGTGCAGGCACGGATGCCACGGGCTCCACGAGCTCGCTAGGATCGACGAACGGATCGTCGATGACTTCCATCGGCGCCGGTGCAGCGGGAGGTTCCGGTTCGCTCATCACGGGGGCGGCCTGGACCGGTGCAGGTTCCGGGTCGTTCAGCGGCGGCGCCGCGAACTCATTCGGATCCGGAAAAGGCATCGGGGCGGGTGGAGTCGGCTCCACCGGAGGTTCCGCCATATAGAAAGGAGATTCCGACGTCTCTGCATCCGACGTCGCCAGCAACTCTTCGACGTCTGCGGACTGGCGCTCCGCGGGAGCTGGATCGTCCGTGGGTTCAGGAGCCGAGCCTGAGATCGCTTCAGGAGAAAGGGGCGCGAAGGCTTCGGAGCTCGCCATCACCGGATCGATGGTGGCTTCGGTGTTGACGGAAGGGATTGGCGTCGGGTCCGTAAACTCCGCCGGCTCGCTCGAAGGATCGAGCGTCGGCGGCGCGGGCGTGAACGGATCGACCTCTGGCTCCATCGGGACCTCCATCGGTTGCGGCTCCATCGGAATCGGGTCCACTGTCGGTGAGGCCGTGGCCGCAGGCGGCTCGCCCGTCGCGGCGTCTCCGCTAAAATCCTCGAACTCACCGAAGTCAGCGGCAGGCGCCGGCGGAGCTCCGGTTTTGGCGGGCGACGGCATTTGCCACGTGGCATCCGGATCGTCGTGCCCGGTAAAGTTGGGATCGAGTGACGCGCCGAGCTCCGCGCTCGTTGGCGACTCGGGAGCGGGTGGCGCGGGCGGAGCCACGGACTCATCCATGAAGAGCGTCGCGGAATCCTGTTCGGGCGCCGGAGCCGGTGGCGTCGGGCTGCCTCCGACGTCGCCCCAAATGTCGTCTCCAGCTGCGGGGGTTTGCGCCGGCGGTACAGGTGCAGCCTCTGCAGCCTGCGCAGGCGGAGTGGGCTCTACCAACGCAGGGCCGTCCGCAGCCGGCTCGGAGTCTCCCAACAGCATCGCTTGATCGGATGCGCCCAGGGCGAGCTCGCGCTCCCCCGCTTCGACCGCAAAGGCGTCGCCCAGCCCAGGAGCAGCATCCGGTTCGGGCGCCTCCGGCGGCATCATGTCGGCCATATCCGGGGAGACCATGACGGTCTGGTCGGAATCGGGTGGAGCAAAATCCTGGGGCGCGGGAGCCGAAGGAACCGGCGCAGGCGCGGGTGGAGCTTCAGCCACGAACATTTCAGGCACCGCGGTGACCGGCGGTGCAGCCCCTGCTTGGGGGGGCGTCGCGGTCGAGAGAAGCTCTTTGACTTTGGAGATCAGCGTCTGAGGCTCGAACGGCTTCGCAAGGAAGCCTTCGCAACCCGCGGCTTTGGCGCGCTCTTGGTCGAACGGCTCGAACGCGCCCGTCAGCAGAAGGACGGGAATGTGTCGAAGATCGCCTTGCGACTTGATGAACTCACAAACTTCATACCCGTTCTTCTCGGGCATGATGATGTCGCACAAAACAATGTCCGGCTGGATCGAGCGGATCTCATCGATGGCTTTTTGTCCGTTACCGACCGTGTGGAGCTCGAAGTCCTCGTCGGAAAACGTAAGCTCAATCACCTTCTGAATAGTGATGCTGTCGTCGGCGAGGAGGATCTTCTGTCCCATCGCCCCTCCTTCTGGCTAGTCGAGATCGAATGGTCCTGACAAGACTTGCAATGTGCCAACCGGCATTGTGAGTAGAGTTCTAGAGTTTCGAAATCGTAGCATGCACTCTCTTCGAGTGTCAACCATGGCGCTAAGTTAATTCCTTCGTCAGGAAGAGTTTAGCCGGTTTGTTAGAAACTCGGTCATCTCCTGGGTCGAGGCACCAGGCTGGAACACCGCCGCGACGCCTAGCTCGAGCAACGTGTCGATGTCCTGGTCCGGAATGATGCCGCCGACGAATATCGGAACGTCCTGCATTCCCTGTTCGCGCGCTAGATCGACGAGCCGGCGCATGAGAGGAAGGTGCGCGCCCGACAAGATCGAAACGCCGATGGCGTCCACGTCTTCTTGGAGCGCGGCCTCGATGATTTGCTCCGGCGTCCGACGCAGGCCCGTAGAGATGACTTCCATTCCGGCGTCACGAAACGCGCGGGCCACGACGAGAGCACCGCGATCGTGCCCGTCGAGCCCGGGCTTGGCGATCAGCACGCGTCGAGGCCGTTCGGAACGGGCTGCGTCGTCGATTCGCTCAGGATGCATCATCTCACATGGCTCGCCGATACTCGCCGCCGACTTCATAGAGGGCGTGAGTAATCTGGCCGAGCGTCGCTACTCGCACGGCACGCATGAGCTCGGCGAAGACGTTATCGCCGTTTCGGGCAGCGTCGGTCAATCGCTTCAAGCTCGCATCGACCTCTCGCTGGTGTTTCTTCTTGAACGCATCGAGGCGCGCGATCTGGTCTTTCTTCTCGGCGTCACTCGCTCGGGCCAGCGGTATCTCTTCGACCGCCTCGTCGGGCGCATCGGGATCGATGAAGCAATTGACGCCGACGATGGGAAGCTCGCCGCTGTCTTTCTTCAGCTCGTAGTGAAGAGACTCTTCCTGAATGCGGCCCCTCTGATACTGAAGCTCAATCGCTCCCAAGACACCGCCCCGGCTGTTGATCCGGTCGAACTCCGCCAGTACCGCCTCTTCCACGAGGTCGGTCAGCTCGGAAGTAATGTAGGCGCCCTGTATCGGATTCTCATTCTTTGCGACGCCGAACTCCCGGCCGATGATCTGCTGGATCGCCATGGCGCGGCGCACCGACTCTTCCGTCGGGGTGGTAATGGCCTCGTCATAGGCGTTGGTGTGGAGCGAGTTGCAATTGTCGTACACCGCCGTGAGCGCTTGCAGGGTGGTACGAATGTCGTTGAACTGAATCTCTTTCGCGTGGAGGGATCGGCCGGACGTCTGAATGTGGTACTTGAATTTCTGACTGCGGCTATTCGCCCCATAGCGATGTTTCATGACGCGCGCCCAGATCCTGCGAGCGACCCGCCCCATCACCGAGTATTCCGGGTCTAGCCCGTTACTGAAGAAAAACGAAAGGTTCGGCGCGAAAGCGTCGATATCCATTCCCCGCGCGAGGTAGTACTCCACATAGGTGAAGCCGTTCGACAGCGTGAACGCGAGCTGAGAGATCGGATTCGCTCCCGCCTCAGCGATGTGGTACCCGGAAACGGAGACCGAGTAGAAATTGCGTACGCCCCGATCGATGAAGAACTGCTGCACGTCACCCATCAGTCGAAGCGAGAAGTCCGTCGAGAAGATGCACGTATTTTGCGCTTGATCTTCTTTGAGGATGTCGGCCTGAACGGTGCCCCGCACGTTTTGGAGAGTCTCGCGCTCGACCTTCTCTCGCTCCTCGACGTCGGGGTCTCGCCCATTCGTATCCCGAAACCGCTCGACCTGCTGATCGATCGCGGCGTTGAAAAACATCGCCAAGACGGTAGGGGCCGGGCCGTTGATCGTCATCGAAACGCTCGTCTTGTTCGACAGGAGGTCGAAGCCCGCATAGAGCTCTCTCATGTCATCGAGCGTTGCGATGGAGACTCCCCCTTCTCCGATCTTTCCGTAGATGTCGGGACGCTCGTGAGGGTCCTCCCCGTAGAGGGTCACGCTATCGAAGGCGGTCGAGAGCCTTTTGGCGTCATCGTTGCGGCTTAGATAATGGAAGCGCTCGTTGGTACGCTTGGGGCCCCCCTCACCGGCAAACTGGCGGCGGGGAGACTCCTCGCTACGCTTGAAGGGGTACACGCCCGCGGTAAACGGATACTCGCCAGGAACGTTCTCGCTTCGCCGAAAGCGGAGGATATCGCCCCACGTTGAAAGACGCGGTAGCGCGACCTTCGGCACTAAGCTCCCGCTAAGCGTCTTCGTGTGTGTCTCGACCCGGATCTCTTTGCCTCTCACTTCGAACCCGAGCTCGTCACCGCGATAGCGCGCCACGAGATCCGGCCATCCACGGATCATCTCCCAGTGCTCGGAAGAAAGCTCAGCCGTGAGCGCATCGACCCTCTCCTTCAGGAGGTCGCCGGCGCCCTCGACTTGCTCCGCGGCACCGTCGAGCTGATAGAGCTGGTCGGCGATCCGGGCCTGCGCCTCGACGTGCTGACGGCGCGCTCTCACGAGCTCGGCGATCTCGCCGAGATAGCGGGTGCGGGAGTCAGGGATGAGCGGACGCCGTTCGCCGGTCCGAACCCCCGATGCCACCGAGACGGAGGACGACTCGCTTCGAAAGACCTTCGCGCGCTCGCTGAGAAGCCCGAGCAAGTGCAGGTACAACGCGTGAACGCCACGATCGGAGAACTGACTCGCGATGGTGCCGAACACCGGCAGCTCTTCTTCGGTCACCTCGTAGGGAATGCCGTGGTTGCGCCGAAACTGTTTTCTCACATCTTTGAGCGCATCGTCGCTGCCTCGTCGGTCGAACTTGTTGATCGCGACCGCGTCGGCGAAGTCGAGCATATCGATCTTCTCGAGCTGAGTAGGCGCTCCATATTCGGGAGTCATGACGTAGAGGCTGATATCCGCGATGTCCGTGATGGCCGAAGAGCCCTGACCGATGCCACTGGTCTCGACGATAATCAAATCGAAGCCAAAGGCTTTGAAAATCCCGACGGCATTCTCGGTCGAGCTCGAAAGCTCCGAGCCCGAGCCCCGAGTCGCGAGGCTTCGCATGAAAACGCGATGGTGGTCGATCGCGTTCATCCGAATGCGGTCCCCGAGAAGGGCCCCGCCGGTTTTCTTTTTGGACGGATCGACGGAAAGAATGGCGATGGCGAGCTCCGGTGCGTCTGAGACGAGCCGTCGGACGAGCTCGTCCGTCAAGGAGCTCTTGCCAGCGCCGCCGGTCCCCGTGATGCCCAATACCGGTACTTGGCGCTCCGACGCTTTGGCCGCGAGGACCCTCGCCAGTTGAGAGTCCAGGCCCGCGTCGCCCGCGAGCTCGGCCTGAGTGATCAATCGCGCGAGGATCTCCGGGCGGCGCTCGGTCAACCACGCGCCGTCACCGTTGAGCGACACCGGCTGGAGTGGGTAATCGGACAGCCGGACCATGTCGTCGATAATCCCGCTGAGGCCTCGAGTCCTGCCGTCCTCCGGCGAGAAGATCTTCGTGACCCCGTAAGATTCGAGCGCCTCGATCTCGCGAGGGACGATCACGCCGCCGCCGCCACCGAAGATCTTGATATGGGAAGCGCCACGTTCGCGCAGCAAGTCGACGAGGAAGCGGAAATACTCGATATGACCGCCCTGGTAGGAGCTGACCGCCACCGCGTGAACATCTTCTTCCACCGCGGCGTCGACGACGGCAGCAACCGATCGATTGTGTCCCAAATGGATGACTTCGACACCGCGCGCTTGAAGGAGGCGTCGGATGATGTTGATGGAGGCGTCGTGCCCGTCGAACAAAGAGGCCGCGGTCACGAAGCGGACCGGGTGCCGCGGAGCGTAGTTTTCAGCAGACTTCGTCATCGTTTGCGAGAACGTAGAACGCGAAGAGCGCGGGGACGCTCCGCCTATGGGGCTCTTTGCTTCGGGACCGGGCCCAGGTGCGGTCCGATCGACCACGGAGCTAATCCAGCTGCGGCTGAGGCAGCACCGCCGTGATCTCCTCGGGCGGTTGATTGATCAGTTCCTTGAGCTCTTTTCCAGGTTTGAAATAAGGGACTTTCTTCGCCGGCACGTCCACGCGCTCGCCGGTCTTGGGATTGCGCCCTTTGCGAGACTCCCGCTGGCGAATCCGAAAACTGCCAAAGCCGCGAAGCTCGATCTTGTCTCCACGATGGAGAGCGTTGATGATGCTCTTGAACACGGTGTCGACGATGATCTCGGAGTGCTTCTTGGTCAGATCCGAAACTCGCGAGACTTCTTCGATCAACTCGGCTTTCGTCATCAGAAAGGCTCCCTTCTCAACTTCTAGCGGGCCGCCCGGCCAAGCTCCTCGAGCCCGGGCCGGGCGGTCGCGGGTAACCGGCTATTCTTCGCCTGAGGTCTTCTTTTCGTCCGAGTCGCTTCCCGCTTCGGCATCCGACGCGGCGGGCTCTTCGGCATCCGACGCAGCGGCCTCCGAGACGGGCTCTTCTGCATCCGACACGGCGGCATCGGCCGACACGTCACTCGAAGTATCGGCCTCCGGATTAGCGCGAGAGCTCGTTGCCCAATCCGCGCCGAAGTCCGCGACATCACCTAAGGTGGCGTTCGGAGATCCCTGGCTCGCGTAATGCGCCTCGTAGTTCTCGATATTGACGGCACGAATGGACAAGCCGATTTTACGCTCGAGCGGTGAGATCTTGATGATCTTCATCCGGTAGGAATCACCGGGCACGAGCTTGTCCTCGGGTTTCTCCACGCGCTCATCGTCCACTTCCGAGACGTGCAGAAGTCCTTCGATACCTTCTTCGATCTCAACGAAGGCGCCGAAGTTCGTAATCCGCACCACTTTGCCGTCGACGACATCGCCTTCTTGATGCCGATTGAAGAACTCTTCCCATACGTCCTCGCCGAGCTGTTTGAGCCCGAGCGAGAGGCGCTGATTTTCAGCGTCGATATTGAGAACCACCGCGTCCACCGTATCGCCCTTCTTGAGGACGTCCGATGGATGGCTGATGCGTTTGTTCCAGCTCATGTCAGAGATATGGATCAGCCCGTCGATGCCGTCTTCGACTTCGACGAACGCTCCGAAATCCGTCAAGTTCCGGACTTGTCCGGCGATGTGGGCGCCGGTCTGATACTTCTGGGCCAGCTGCTGCCACGGGTTCGGCTCGACCTGCTTGAGGCCGAGACTGATGCGCCGCTCGGCCGTGTCGACCTGGAGCACCATCGCTTCGACTTCGTCGCCGACGTTGAGCACCTTCGAAGGGTGCTTGACGCGTTTGCTCCAGGACATCTCGGAAACGTGAATGAGTCCTTCGACGCCGGGTGCGAGCTCGATGAAAGCACCGTAATCGGTCAGGCTGACGACTTTGCCTTTGACCCGAGTCCCCACAGGGAACTTCTCATGGGAGGACTCCCACGGATCCGGCGAAAGTTGTTTGAAGCCGAGCGACACGCGCTCCGTCTCTCGATCGAATTTCAGAACGACCACTTCGGTTTGATCGCCAACGCTGAATAGTTCAGACGGATGCTGGATCCGGCCGAACGACATGTCGGTGATGTGAAGGAGGCCGTCGATGCCGCCGAGGTCGATGAAAGCGCCGTAGTCGGTGAGGTTCTTGACGACGCCGCGAAAAACCCGACCCTCTTCGAGAGCGTCCAGAGTTTCCGCCTTGCGCTCGGTGAGGTGCTCCTCGAGCACGACTTTGCGCGAAAGCACGATATTGCCGCGCTTTTTGTTGACCTTGATGACACGCATCTCGAGCTCTTGACCACGCAAGCTGTCGAGATTGCGGACCGGTCGGACGTCGACCTGCGAGCCCGGTAGAAAAGCGCGGACGCCAATGTCGACGGCGAGCCCACCTTTGATGCGCTCGATCACGCGGCCTTTCACCACTGCCTTGCTGGTATAGGCTTCCTCGATTTGATCCCAGACCTTCATCTTCTCGGCTTTCTCGCGAGAAAGCACGAGATAGCCGTTCTTGTCTTCAGCCTTTTCGAGCAAGACATCAACGGTGTCGCCGGGCGCGATCGAAATCTCGCCGTTCTCGTCCCGAAATTCGTTGATGTTGATCATGCCCTCGGACTTATAGCCGACGTCGACGACCACTTCGCTGTCCGAGACTTTGAGAACCTTACCGGCGACGACTTCGCCTTCGGTAATGTTGCTGTTGTAGGCGTCGAGAAGTTTCTCGTATTCCGACGCAGGGATGAAGTCTTCTTCTACTTCCTCTCCTTCGATGAGACTTTCCGTAGCACTGTTGCTTTCCACCATGCCGAGTGTGTGTCCTCCTAGGGCTTTGCGTTTGCAAGTGCGCGCGCGGTGGAAGAGAGAGGGAATTAAGACGGGCTCGCTTCAAACAAAGCCGGGCTGACCTGCAACGGGTTATCCTACTCTAAATATTTGGCTTATGTCAAGTTTGGGACGCCTTTTCAGGGGGCGCCGAGAGACCCTAGCAGCCGCCGCACGTGCGCGGCCAAGGCCTCGACGGTCTGATCGGCGCTCAGCTCCGTCGTGTCGACCAGGATCGAGTCCGGAGCCCGACGGAGGGGAGAATGCTCCCGGTTTCGGTCTTTTTCATCCCGCGCCTCCAAGTCTCGCACCACCCGCTCGAGCGTCGTCGATTCTTGGCCGGAACGCTCCGAAAAACGCCGTTTCGCGCGGGCTTCGGGGCGGGCATCGAGAAAGAACTTGACGTCCGCATCGGGAAAAACAACCGTCCCAATGTCCCGCCCTTCGAGGACTACGCCCCCGGCCCGCGCCATCGAGCGCCACCTCTCGACGAGGACCTCGCGCAATCCCGCATGGACGGCCACTGCGGACGACGCCGCCGCCATTTCGGAGCCTCTCACCGCGGCGCTCACGTCTTCGCCGTCGAGAAACAGGAGCTCGTTGTGCTCACCTTCGAAGCGAAGCTCGGCTCCCTGGGCCAAGGCCGTCAGGCCAGGCCCGTCCGTAAGTGCGATCCCGGAGCGAACCGCCTTGAGGGCGATCGCTCTAAAAGTCGCTCCCGTATCGAGATAGACGAGCGATAGCCGCTTGGCGAGGTTTCGGGCCGCGGTGGTCTTTCCCGCCCCGGCCGGCCCGTCGATCGCGATAATGGGTAGACGCCGCACCGGGTTATCCCCTGCCTATTTCACGCGGGTGCGCCGCTGTGCCGGTGCGCCCGGGCCGCGGCGCAGCCCAACGAGCTCAGCCGGGGTCAACTCCCGAAAAGCACCCGATGGAAGACCTTTTACCGAGAGCTGGCCGATCTGCTCCCGATGGAGAGCCACGACGGGATGACCCAGGGCCTTGAACAATCGGCGGATCTCTCGATTACGCCCCTGCCGGAGAGAGACTCGCAGCTTCGCGCGCGGCTTCGCGCCCTCTTTCGGGACACGCGCATCGAGAAGCTTGACCCGATCGACCGAGAGCCTTTCGAAGTCCACCGTGACTCCGCGCGTGGCGCGATTGAGCTCGGGCGGGGTCGGGTGCCCCATGACGGTAATCATGTAAGTTTTCTCGACCCCGTAGCTCGGGTGCATGAGTCGCTGCGCGAACGCGCCATCATCGGTGAGGATCAAGAGCCCCGAGCTGGGCATATCCAGGCGGCCCACGGGGTAAAGATGTTTGTAGCGGATCGGGAGCAAGTCCATCACCGTCCGACGGCGTCCCGGATCGGAGCGCGTGGTGATGAATCCGGGGGGCTTGTTGAGCGCGAGATAGTGGCGCTTCTGACCAGAGCGCACCCGAGCGCCGTCGACCCGGATCTCCTGGGTCTCCGGATCCGCGCTGACACCGAGCTCTCTGACGACGACGCCGTCCACGTGGACGCGTCCCTCCACGATGAGAGCTTCAGAGGCGCGACGAGAGGCGATGCCGGCCCCTGAAAGAATCTTCTGCAAGCGCTGTTTCATGGATCGGGCTCACTCAGACGCTTCGTGAGGCTCCACGGGTTTCGCAGGCTCGGGCTCTACATCCTCACTGGGCTCAGCAGGCTCAGCAGCCCCCTCCGGCTCAACGGCAGACTCTGCCGACTCTTCGGGATCTTCGGTCTCTCCAGCGGTCTCCCCTTCGCCGAGAGGCTCGATCTCGACGACCTCCTTGGCTCGGTCGAGCGTATCCAAGACCTCGAGATGTTGCGCGACCTCATCGCCGAAGACCTCGGACATGTCTCGCAGCTGGGGGAGCTCTTTGAGGTTCTTGAGACCGAAACGAACGAGAAACTCCTTGGTGGTGCCGTAGAGCAGCGGATGTCCAACGACTTTCTTCCGTCCCAGAATCTTGATGAGCTTTCGCTCGAGGAGAGTTCGCACCACTCCCGCGGAGCGTACCGCGCGAAGCGCCACGATCTCGGGCACCGTCACCGGCTGCCGGTAAGCGATCACCGCGAGGGTCTCGAGCGCTTGAATGGAGAGACGCGAGGCACGTGGAGCTTGAAACAGACGCGCCACCCGTTCGTGATACTCCGGTCGCGTCGTGATCTGCCACCCCCCCGCGACCTCGACGAGCTGGATCCCGCGACCCGCTTCCCCGTAGCGTTCAGCAAGCGCCTCGAGAGCTTTCGGTATGAGCTCCGGGGCGTCTCGCATCGCCTTTTTCATCGCGGCAGTGCTCAACGGATCCGAGGAGGCGTAGAGCAACGCTTCGACGCTTGCGCAAGCTTCTTCGAGCGAAAGCGCGGGCGCCTCTCCGAGATCCTCTTCGTCCACAGGCGTGGACTCGGAGTCCGGCTCGGTCTCGGTGCCTGAATCGTCGCCCGGCTCCGGGACCTCTTCGTGGTGTCGGATCTCTTCGTCGGGAGCGGACGGAGTTTCGAGCTCGTCGTCGCCTTGCGGCGTCTTCTCAGCGGACATCAGAGGTCGCAGGAGTCGAAGGAGTCGCCGGCGTGGGAAGACGCAGGACGTGGATCGGACCGAACATCTTCTCTTGGTAGATTCTCAGCGTCCGGAGCCGAACGAGCTCGAGGATGGCCAGAAAAGTGGCGATCAGCGTCGACCGATCGGACGCTTCGTCGAACAGGTCAACGAAAGTGCACTTTTCACCTTCTCCGAGGCGATCGAGCAGCCGAGAGATCATCGCCTCGATCGAGATCATCTCTTTCTCGACGATGAGGTGCGCCCGCTGGCGCACGCGCTCGAGGACTTCCCTGAACGCGCTCATCAGCTCGAAGAGGTCGACATCGATGAGCTCGTCTTCCTGATCCTGGCCCGCCGCTGCGGTGAGATCGGCGAGCTTCGGCTCCGGTCGAGGCCAGCTCGCGTTTCGAACCTCTTGTTGCTGGTGGAGCTGCTGAGCGGCTTCCTTGTAACGCTCATACTCGAGCAGCCGCTCGACGAGCTCGGCTCGTGGATCGCCCGACTCTTCGTCTTCGGTCCCGTCCTCGTGGGGTGGCGGCAGCAACATCTTCGACTTGATGTGGATGAGGGTCGCGGCCATGACGACGAAGTCGCCGGCGAGGTCGAGATTGAGCTCCTCCATGAGCTCGATGAGCTCGAGATATTGACGCGTGATCGCGGCGATGGGGATGTCGTAGATCTCGACTTCGTTCTTGCGGATCAAATGGAGGAGGAGCTCGAGCGGACCATCGAACACCGGCAAGCGGACGTGATATTTCGGATCGAGCCCGTCGGGGTCGTCGCCCGACGGTCCCAGATAGAGCTCAGCGGCGCTCAAAGCTCGTCTCCCACCGGCAAGTGGATCGCGGCCCGGACGAGATCCATCGTCTCACCCGCGACCTCCCTCGCATGGCGAGCGCCTTCACGATAGATGTCGCGGACGTCGTCGAGACGGCTCGCGTACTCTTCCCGACGGGCGCGCACGGGCTCGAGCTGCTCGACCACGTTATCCGCGAGCGCGTTCTTGCACTCGATGCAACCGATGCCGGCTGTGCGGCAACCTTCCGCGGCCCAGCTCTGGGTTTCGTCCGGCGAGAATACTTTGTGAAGATCGAAGACCGGGCATTTGGTCGGATCCCCGGGATCGGTACGGCGTTCACGCGCGGGATCCGTCATCATCGTCTTCAGCTTCTGGCGAACCAACGCTTCGTCTTCGGAGAGGCCGATGGTGTTGCCATAGCTCTTGGACATCTTGCGCCCGTCGGTGCCGGGGAGCTTGGGGGTGGGGGTCAGCTTGACCTTGGGCTCTGGCAACACGTCCCCGTAAAAATTGTTGAATCGCCGAGCGATCTCACGCGTGAGCTCGACATGGGGCTGTTGATCGACGCCGACCGGAACGTAGTCGGCTCGATAGATGAGAATGTCCGCGGCCTGAAGGAGGGGATATCCCAAGAATCCGTACGTCGTCAGGTCCTTTTCTTTGAGCTGGGTCATCTGTTCCTTGTAAGTCGGGACGCGCTCGAGCCAGGGTAGCGGCACTACCATCGAGAGCAATAAATGAAGCTCCGCGTGCTCACGCACGTGGGACTGGACGAACAACGTCGAGCGTTCAGGATCGAGGCCCACCGCGAGGAAGTCGAGCGCAAGCTCGAGGGTGTTCGCGCGCAGCTCGGACGTATCCGCATAGTCGGTCGTCAAGGCGTGCCAATCCACGATGCAGTAGAACGTATCGAGCTCGTCCTGCATGCTCACCCAGTTCTCGAACGCTCCGCGCAAGTGCCCTAGATGAGCGGCTCCCGTAGGCCGCATGCCGGATAGAACTCGTTTTTTCGTCGTCATGGTGTCTGCGCGTGTGCGAGTCGCGCGGATGCTAGCACAAACGATGAGAGCCGGACCATGCGGCGCGAACGGTGCTCCATCATAGTAATTCTTGAACGTGGCGGTGCACCCGTCGCCCCAGCTTCTCCCCAAGCAGCGCCGCCAAGGCCTCGGCCGGCGCGGTCTTCACGCCTTGCAGGCTCTTGAAGTGAATGAGGAGCTTGCGGCGGGTTTTGGGCCCCACCCCTGGGATCGACTCCAAGGTTGAGCTCAAGTCCCGAGCTTTGCGCTGCTGACGATGGAACGTCACCGCGAAACGATGGGCTTCGTCTCGGACCCGCTGCAAGAGCAGACGCGCGGGTGAATGCGAGTCGAGAACGAGCGGATCCGAGATACCCACACGAAAAATCCACTCCTCCTTCTTCGCCAGACTGACGATCGGCAGATGCGATAAGCCGAGATCCTCGAGCGCGTCGAGCGCAGCGCTGAGCTGTCCCTTCCCGCCATCGATCAAGATGAGGTCCGGAAACTCCTGATCTTGCTCGAGCACCCGTCGATAGCGTCTCGAGACGACTTCACGCATCGAAGCGAAGTCATCCGGCTTGGGCGCCCCCAAAGTTCGGATCTTGAACTTCCGATAGTCGCTTCTCTTGGGCTGTCCTCTCTCGAAGACGACCATCGAAGCCACGGTCTCGCTCCCCTGGATGTTCGAGATGTCGAACCCTTCGATGCGCTCCGGACGATCGGGAAGGTCGAGAACGTCTTTGAGCGTCTCGAGCCGTTCGGCGGCTTGCCGACCCTCTTCACGAAAATCGAGCTCGTAGGCCAAACGCGCGTTGCGCGTCACGAGCTCGACGAGCTTGCGTTTACTTCCTCGCTGCGGCACCTGGATCACCACCTTGGCGCCTTTCTTCTCACTCAGCCACGACGCGACGGCGTCGCGTTCGGCGAAATCGACAGGGACATGAATCGACGTAGGGAGAAATCTCCCGAGCTCGTAATACTGCTTCAAGCAAGCCTGCACGAGCTCGGCGTCGTCCGTGACTTGAAGCTCCTCGAGTAAGAAGCTGTCGCGATCGACGACCTTGCCGGAGCGCACCGAGAACACTTGGAGGATCGCGTCGTCGCCCTCGCGATGGAACCCGAAGACGTCGCTTTCATCCGCTCGGACGCTCGCCATCTTCTGTCGGGTCCCTAGATCCTCTAGCATCCGGACGTTGTCTCGCAGCCGCGACGCCTCCTCGAACCGCTCGTCATTCGCTTCCTCGCGCATTTTCGACCGCATCGAGGCGATGAGCTCGTCATTCTTTCCTTCGAGAAAGAGCTTCGCGTCTTCCGCGACTTTGCGGTACTCGGCGAGACTCACGATTTCATCGACGCAAGGTGCGATACAACGTTTGATTTGATATTGGAGGCACGGCCGAGGCCTTTTCCCGTCGAGCTTTTCGCGGCAGTTGCGGATACCGAAGAGACGGTGGACCAGATTCGCGGTTTTGCGCGCTAGGCTCGCCGGCACGTAAGGACCCGAGTAGACACCGCCATCGGAGCCGGGTTGCCGGACGATGTAGAGCCGTGGATAGCCCTCATTCATGGTCAGCTTCAAGTACGGATGATTCTTGTCGTCTCGAAGCAGCACGTTGAAGCGCGGTTTATGGGTCTTGATGAGGCTGTTCTCGAGCACGAGCGCCTCGCGCTCGGTGTCGGTCACCACGACCTCGACATCCTCGATGCGCTCGACGAGCCGGTCGAGTCTGGGGCTGTCGATCCGGGCGTCCTGAAAATAGGAGCGCACCCGACTCCGCAGCGTGCGGGCCTTGCCGACGTAGAGGATCTCGCCGCCATGCCCCCGAAACATGTAGACCCCGGAGGTCTTGGGAAGCTCGGCGAGTTTTTGCTGGAGTTGAGGAGAGCCCACTACACTTGCTGGTGTTGGGCTTCCGCCTTCGATTCGATGGGGACGACCGGGGAGGCCGAAGACGCTTTGCGCGAGACATAAGGCTCGCCTTTTTGCGGCGCGCGCCAGTTGTCGAACAAGCCCACTATCTGCACGCAGGCGATGGTGCAGTAGCGAGCACACGACTTCGGACGGTTGAACTCTCTGCGTAGGTCGTCCTTGGTGTAGTCCTCGATGGGGTTGTTCGGATAGCCCCTTTGCTGCGAACAGAGGTGAACCCGGCCGTCCTCGCAAATATAGAGATAGCGTCCGCCCGCGCGACACCGCCAGTTATGAGGCTTGCCCTGCGCCAAGTCTTCACGAAACCCGGTGAAGCGCGCGTAGCTGGTCTTGCCTTGCTCGCGCAGCCGTTCATACACCGACTTCTCTCCGCCACTCAACGGGACGAGCTTGCCGGCTCCGTCATGGATGATGCCGAGAGTGGTCGAAAAGCCGAGCGCGACCGCGCGGGATGCCACCTGCACCGCGTCTTCGGGATTGTCGATCCCGCTTCCAATCACCGAGTTGATGTTGACGAAGAATTCCGCGTGCTTCGAGAGGTTGACGAGCTTGCCATCGAGAACCTTCAGGGACTTCTTCGAGACTTCGTCCGGCTTTACGTTGTCGATACTGATCTGAAGATGCTGGAGCCCGGCTTCGTTCAGGCGGTGAATCCGCTCCGGCGTGAGGAAGTAGCCGTTGGTGATGAGACCCGCGATCATGCCGTGAGATCGGATACGGCGAATGATCTCGTCGAGCTCCGGGTGAAGGGTGGGCTCGCCGCCGCTAATGGTGACGACCTCGGTCCCCAGCTCGCCCAGCTTATCGACGCGACGCAGCATGTCGTCGAGCGGAACCGGCGGCGAGAAGTCGTCGAACTCGTTGCAATAGGTGCACGCAAGATTGCAGCGCCGCATTGGCACGATGTGCGCGAGCACCGGGTGGCGGGTGGTGACCAGTCCCTTCGCGATCATCCAGAGCTCCCGGGCTCGGATCGCGGCCTTGTTCCTGAACTTCATCAGTCGCGCACGATCTCGACGTTCGGTGGCAAGTCGAGCTCGAAAGCTCCGTCGGGCAGCTTCTCGTTGATCGCCATCTTCTCGAACGCAATGTCCGTGCGATCTCGCGAGAACTCGTGAAAGACCGACCGCGTCGGGGTCCACGTCTTCTTGTCCACCGTCAGCTCGATCGAGGCGAAGATCGACGCCTGGGAGTGCTGCTTGGGTATCAGCTTCAGCGTGACGTGCTCGGGGGTCTCTCCCAAGAGCGTCGCATCGTAGTTCTTGGCGATATCATCGTTTCCCCCGCCGAAGCCTACTAAGAGGTCCATCCCGCCACCGCTTCCGCCCGATTTGCGGTCGAACTCTTGGACTTGCGCCGCGACGGGATTGTAAACCCGCACCAGGTCCCCTTTGACCAAGAGCACCTTCTCGGCGGGTGGCGCGTATTCCCATCGGATCCGGCCCGGGAGCTCGACATAGAGCGTGCCCGTGCTCTTTTCCTCATCCTCGAGAATGAAATCGTGATCGGTTTGCGTGAACGTCGCGGAGAGGGTCTTCAGGGCGTTGCCCGCGGTCTCCATCTCCGTGAGCACTTCCGCGAGCCTGTCGCCGGCACTCACAGAGGATGCCAGACCCACCCATAGCAGCGACAAAGCGATTGTCTTCATGGTTCTAAAGGTTAGTCTAGCGCGCTCGAGAGCGCGCTTGCTCGGGCTCTTCGACGAGCTCGGCGACCGTTCCATGACTGCGGACCTGTCCATCGAGCATTTCGATCACCCGATTTCCCATCGCCGCGGCCGCCGGATCGTGCGTGATCATCACGATGGTCTGTTCTTTTTCTCGATTCAGGTCGGAGAGCAGACGCAAGACCTGTTCGGAGTTCCGAGAGTCGAGATTGCCCGTGGGCTCATCCGCCAAGATCATCGAGGGCTTGTTGACGAGCGCTCTGGCGATGGCGACTCGCTGCTGCTCACCGACGGAGAGCTCCATCGGCTTGTAGTCCAGCTTGTGGCGCAGATGGACGATCTCGAGAAGGTCGCCGACTTCTTCGCGGCTCACCGGATCCCCGCCGAAAATCTGTCGGGCGATCTCTATGTTGCCCTGGACCGTGAGGGTCGGCAGTAAGTTGAAGCGCTGGAAGACGAAGCCGATCTTGTCGCATCGCAGGCGGGTACGCTCCGCGTCCGTGACCGTCGCGAGGTCGATCCCGTCGATGAACACTTGCCCCGAGGTCGGCCCCGACAGCCCGCCCAAAATCTGGAGGAGCGT
>JAJCXL010000051.1 GCA_029263435.1 Acidobacteriota bacterium
TAGCAGCGCCCGCAGATGCCGAGCACATCGATGGACGCGGCGGCTATCTCCTTCCCGGGTTGATCGAGATGCACGTGCACCTGAGAAAAAGAATCGCTCTCGATCTGTTTCTAGGGCACGGGATCACGACCGCACGCAACATGGACGGAACGCCTCAGGTCCTGAAGTGGCGCGAGGCGATCGCCGCCGGCGAGTTGGTCGGGCCGACCCTCAGAACCGGCAGTCCGTTTCTGCACCGACACGCCAAGGATAGCCCCGAGCGATTCATCGGCTCCGTCGAAGATGCCGAACGTCTCGTCCAACGCTATGCCGCCGAAGGTTTCGACTACATCAAGATTGCCGAAGTCGACGACGCTCCGTTTTTCGCCCTCACGGCCGAGGCTCGCCGGCTCGACATCCCGGTCGTCGGCCACATCCCCAACTACGACCTCGCACTCTCGCGCATCCTCGAAGAGAAGATGGGCTCCATCGAGCATATCGAAGAGCTCTTTCGAGTCTATTTCGACTACCAGCCCGATCCAGCCAAGATTCCCGCCTTCGTCGAGCTCATTAGATCGTCCGGCGTCCCGATCTCGACCCTCATCGCGACGGAGGTCGTGAAGAACGGGCTCTTCGACGAGCGCGCCGCTTATCTCACACCGGAACGGCTCGCTTGGATCGAAAAGTACAGCGGGCCGAAAGGTGTGGAAGGTATTCGCGCGACGCTGGAAACGATAGACAACGGCGACTGGCCACGTCACCGGGTCGATATCGACTTTCTCCTCCGGCTGGTGCGCGCGCTGCACGACGCCGGGGTGGTCCTCGTCCCGGGAACGGATTCGGGCGGAAGCCTTCTCGTTTCGGGTCACGGACTCCATGACGAGCTCGCCCTTCTCCAAAGGGCCGGGCTGAGCCCGTATGAGGTGCTCCGGACAACCACCGTCAACGCAGCCAAAGTGATGGGGCTCGATTCCGCGAAAGGCACCGTGAAAGTGGGGATGGATGCGGATCTCATCCTCGTCGCGAAGAACCCTTTGCGCGGCTTGGACACTTTGAGACAGCCCGTTGGACTCGTGCTCCGCGGGCACTGGCTCGACGCGGATACGCTCGCGACCCTCCGCGGCCGAACCTTCGCCGACGAGAAATAGTCTCCACCCGCGCCACCCGCGCCCGCGGTTTCTCCTCTATAATCTCTTCCCAACCCATGGCGCACTACTCGATGGCCATTGATATCGGCGGCACGTTCATCGATGTCGCACTGTGCGACGACGGCGGCCACGACGACCCCCACGTCGAGTAAGGAAGCCTCGATGTATAAGGCCTGCCTCGCATCCCTGCTCATCAGCGTCCTCGGCTCATGCGCTCCGCCCGACGAGAACACGACGGGGCACCGGCGCGTCTCGATTGGCACCAACCCGGTGGGAACGATCTACTTCGTCATCGGAGGAGGCATCGCGAAGTTGTTCACCGAGGAGCTCGGCCTACCGACTCGCGCCGTGCCTCACGCTGGCGCCTCGGTATATATTCCTCTGCTCGCTAACGGGGAGATCACACTCGGTCTCAACTCGAGCCTCGACTCCGCGCTGGCCTATCGAGGCGAGGCGCCCTACACCGCGCCTCTCGAGCTCCGGGCGCTAGCACGCGTCTTCGTGATTCCTTATGCCTTTTTCGTCAAGGCCGGCTCCGGCATCGAACGATTGGAAGATCTTCGCGGAAAGCGGGTCGTGGTGGAGATGAAAGGCAATGTGTCTCTTGCGTCGCTGAACTGGGCGATACTCCAAACCGCCGGTCTAGGAGAAGACGACATCGTCCCCATCGCCGTCGGCGGGATCGAGCAAGGAGTCGATGCGGTCACCGAAGGACGAGCCGACGCCGCTCCCATCGCGATGGGAATCCCTCTTCTCCGAAAAGCTCACGCCGGCATCCCCGGAGGCGTTGTCGTCCTATCTCTCGGTGACCAAGCCAGTGACGTGCAATTGGTCGGGCGCGCTCCCGGCTCCCGCTCTCACGTCGTCGAGCCCTCGCCCGAGTTCGTCGGACTGACGGGGCCAACCACCGTTGCCGCATTCGATACTTACGTCACTGTGGGTACCGCGCTGCCCTCGGAGGAGGTCGAGCTTCTCGTGCGTACCCTGCACAAGCATTGGGATCGTTTGCAGAAGGACTACCCGGCGCTCAGAGGCACCTCTGCCTCGGACCTCGCTCCGGCGACGAACCCGCTCCCCTACGCGGCCGGTGCCGTCGTCTATTTCAAAGAAGCGGGGCTGTGGAGCGACGCCAACGAGGCCCAGCAACAAAGTCTCGCCCGATGAGTCTCCAGCCTCCTCGAGGTGAAACCCGACGTTTGTCGCCCCGCGAGACTTCTATCCGGCCGTTCGGACTTTGACGGCCACCGCGACGACGCTGGGCACCAGCGCCCACCACGAGCTCAACCATAGCGTCGCACTCCCCGCCCCGAGGGCGACGACGACGTAGCCGAGCTTCCAACCCGCGCCGTGCGCGAGCGCCGTGCTCGCGAGCACCCACCCTCCAACCAGCACCGTCGTGACGACGAGCGCAATGTCCGACCATGAGCCGTCCAGGAGCAAGGCCGGGTTCATCACCCACAAGAACGGCAAAGCATAGGCGACCGCCGCTAGCTGCACCGCCACCACGCTCGTCTTCCACATGTCGGCTTGTGCGAGCGACGCGGCCACGTAGCTCGCGACCGCCACGGGCGGCGTCAGCATCGACAAGAGTCCGAAATAGAAGATGAACAGGTGCGCCGCCATCGGCGCGATCGCCATCTCGACTAGAGCCGGCGCCAGCACGATCGACAAGACCACATAGACCGCCGCGGTCGGCATCCCCATACCAAGGAGGATCGAGAGCATCGCCGTCACCACGAGCATGGCGAAAAGACCGTAGCCCTGGCCGAGATCGCTCAATGCCAAGGAGAGCGTGAAGCCGAGCCCGGTGAAGTTCAAAACCCCGATAATGATCCCAGCGGCGCCGCCAATCAGCATCAGCGGTAGCAAGTTCTCCCCCGTACCGGCAGCCATGTCCAGCCACTGAGCTCTCGATGGAGCCTTGCGGGTCAGCGCCGTGTGAAGAACGACGAGAAGCGTCGCTGCCCCGAGCGCCGAAAGTCCTGGATTGTAACTTTTCCAAAACAGTAAGTAGACGAGCACCGCGAGCGGAGCGAAGAACACCCAACCCTTCGCGAGGACCTCTTTCAGCACCGGTAGCTCCGCCTTCGGCACGCTCCGGATACCGTCCCGGGAGGCGATCGCGCCGACTTGATGGAACAACACGAAGTAGTAGACCGTCGCTGGAACCAACGCCGCCACCACGACATCCAGATATCCCACTTGGAGAAACTCCGCGATCAAAAACGCGGTCGCTCCCATCACCGGAGGTGCAATCTGTCCTCCGTTCGATGCCACCGCTTCGATCGCCGCCGCTTGGTGAGCTTTGAACCCGGCGCGCTTCATCAGCGGAATGGTGACGATACCCGTCGACATGATGTTTCCTACCGTCGAGCCGCTCACCGTAGCGAAGATGCTGCTCGCCGCTACCGCGACCTTCGCGGGCCCGCCGCGACGATGTCCGAGCAACGCCATCGACAAGTCCGTAAAAAAGCCCGTCGCTCCCGTGACTTCCATAATCTTTCCCAAGAGAACGAAAGCCAGAACCAGCGAGATGATGAGACTCAGCACCAACCCCGGAATCCCGTTCGAGTCCGCATAGAGATAGAGCGTCAACCGATCGAACGCTGTCCGCTCGGCTTGGAAGGAGCCAGGCATGTAATGACCGAGCAGACCGTAGGCGATGAGCAGCCAGCTCAGCACTGTAATGGCTAAACCGCAGGTCTTTCGCAGCCCCTCGAGCATCAATACGATCGCGATGACGCCGGCCACCCATTTGTCCCATGAGCGATCGCTCATCGTGAGGAGCCAATCGCTGTAGTGGACCGCCATCCATAGCCAGCTCCCGAGACCTGCCGCGCCGAGCGCAAGCTCCAACGCTCCCGCGTTCTTTCCGTAAGGATGCCGGATGAAGGCACCGGCGACCGCGAGCCCCAACATGGCGCCAATCACTTCCGCCGTCACGAGCGACACGCCTAGGCGCTGGGGAAGACTCGCGACCCAGCTCACTCCAAGGATCGTGAGAAGCGCGCAATACACCCGAAGCACGCTCGATGACCGCATCATTCAAACGACCTTGCCATCGACTCGTATCGGGCCAGTGCTGCTTTCCATCCCGTGAACGCCCCGAGTCACACCGGGCTTGCGCTACACTTGTGGTTTCCAAGTGGGGGCGGGTGTTGATGGGCGACACTATGACACGAATGTGCATGCGTAGGCTCTTGTCAGGACTCTCGATGTGGGTCGTTGTGTGCGGCTCCTCCTTCGCGCAGCAGCCCACCGCACCGACGAAGCCCGACCACTCGAGCTTGCTCCCGAGTCATTCGTCATCAACGTCAGCTGAATCATCCCATCGAGATGTGCTCGACGACGACCATCGGCTCCAGCTCCCCTTCGGATCCTTTCCGATTCGCACCTATGACGGGCGTGGCAACAATCGGATGCATCCGGATTGGGGTCGGGCCGGAACTCCCCTACGCCGCGTCACCGCAATCGACTACAGCGACGGTGTGGGCGCGCCTGCAGCTCCGCGACGGAACAGCGCGCGAACCATCAGCAATATGTGTGTCGCTCAACAGGGGTCGATTCCCGACCCGAACGGTCTTTCCAGCTTCGTCTGGCAATGGGGACAGTTTCTCGACCATGACATCGATCTCGTCCCGGTCGTTCCCGAGGAGTCCATGGCGATCGCGGTACCCGCGGGGGACGAGCAATTCGACCCACAACGCACCGGAACGAAGAGCATTCGCTTCGAACGGTCGATGTCTCGGATCCAAGGTGGCGTGCGTCAGCAGATCAACGTCATTTCCGCTTTCATCGACGCGTCCCAGGTGTACGGCTCTGATGTCGAGCGCGCACTCGCGCTACGACAGTTGGATGGCTCCGGGCGGCTCGCCACCAGCCCAGGCTCCCTGCTTCCTCTGAATCGCGAACGCTTGACGAACGCCCCGAGCGCGAACGACCCCTCGTTCATGCTCGCCGGCGATTCTCGCGCGAACGAGCAGGTCGGTCTCACCGCGATGCACACCCTTTTCGTGCGGGAGCACAACTGGTGGGCATCACGCATCCGCGCACAGAATCCTTCCTTCGACCAAGACGATATCTACGAGTACGCCAGGATGCTCGTCGCTGCAGAGATTCAGGCGATCACCTATCGAGAGTTTCTACCCATCGTTCTCGGAACGAACGGGTTGCCGCCCTATCGCGGGTATGAGCCCGACGTCCATCCTGGGATCTCGAATGTGTTCGCCACCGCGGCGTTTCGTTTCGGACACACCATGATTCCGAATCAGCTCTTGAGAGTCGACGCAAGCGGCCATGAGATCCCGGCGGGGCACCTGTCCTTAGCCGGGAGTTTTTTCAACCCTCGAGCGATTCAAGCCGATGGCATCGAGCCACTGCTCCGCGGGCTCGCGCGCCAGCCCGCCCAACGCGTCGATACGTCGATCGTCCACGAGGTACGGAATTTTCTCTTCGGTGGTCCTCGCGCAGGAGGCTTCGACCTCGCCGCGCTCAACATCCAGCGAGGTCGCGACCACGGACTACCGAGCTACAACCAGATCCGCGCGGATTTCGGCCTCGATCGGTTACGTAGCTTCTCGGACATCAATCCGGACACTCGGGTCCAACGTCGACTCGCCCAGGCCTATGAGAGCGTGGATGACATCGACCCTTGGGTGGGCGGGTTATCAGAGCCCCCGGTGGGCGATGCTCTGGTCGGCGAGACCTGGCGAGCTGTCCTTACGGATCAGTTCCGCCGCCTGCGCGATGGCGACCGGTTCTGGTACCAGTACTACCTCACTCCCGAGCTCATCGAGATGATAGAGCGTCAAACCCTGACGACGATCGTTCGCCGCAACACGACGATCGGCGCCGAGATACCCGAGGACCCGTTCCGCGTCCGCTAGAGCCGAGGCTCACACCGTAAGCAGAGTGATTGTGATCCGGCCGGCACGCGCCTAACTCTACGCCGACGTCTCGAGCGACCCGGCCGCCCGGGTCCAAGAATCAATCGTCGAAGCGGCGGCGGAAATATTCGGGGTTGGAGATCTCGCTGACCGACTCTCGCTCCCGAGCGTCCGGGACTTTGCTCCACATCAGGGCGCGACGTTTCTCGATCTGAGCGAGCCATCGCGGTACGTACTCGCTGAGCTCGCTCATGAGTCCAGCCGTATTCTTGGAGAGTGCGAACATGCGCCGTGCGACCGCTTCGTGACAAGCCAGAAGGTCTTTGACGTTTTGCTCTCGCTCTTCCAACCTCTCCCCATCCACGGCCTTGAGACTCGCGACGATCTCGCGTCCCAACGTACAAACGGTGAGAAGGCTGTGACAGTGATAAGAGATACCGGTCGCGAAACGGTCGAGGGCCTGGAGATCATCGACGCGAATCGCCCGCAGACTCACGACCTCTCTCAACTTCACGGCCAGCTCGTCCCTCAAGGTGACGAGCATCCGCTCGGTCGGTTCCCATAACGGCTCAGAGGGCACCATCTTGGTCTGGCGGAGCTGATGCACGAGTGCTTTGAACGACTGGTGGCTGATCTTCTCCAACCCATCCAGGTAGTCGCAAAGCTCGAAGACCGAGGAATAGAGCCACTCCGAAGCTTCGATGTCTTGCGCAAACCTCTTCGAAAGGAAGTAGTCGGCTTCGTGGCGGGAGCGTGGGTCGGCCGCCATGACTTCGCCGAAGCTGTCCCGAAGGAAAGCATAGATCTGGCCGATTGATCGACAGAGTAGCTGGCGCACGGCGCCGAGCTGCTCCGAGGGGACCCGTTCCGGGTACGAATCGATCTCGGTAAGGAGCGTGCTCGCCATCGCCTCGAAGCCACGCTGTGCGTGGTCGCGTGCAGCCTCGAGCTCTGGAATCGACGAGCGCACCGCAATTGTCGGCGCGAGCTCCGAGCGCATCGCAGCGCTCGTCTTCCTCACCTGCTGCCAGATTTTTCTAAGTCTTTCGGGCGAACAGTTGAGCAGGACGTAGTTGCTGTCGAGCACCTCCTCGATCATCCGCGTGCATCCGAGATACGAACGGATCCGTGGGTTTTGACCTACTTTTCTCTCATAGGCCCACTGCTCGGCAGATACCTGTGGCGGCAGATCGAGATCCGCGGGTTCGCCAGCCCCAGTCAATCGATCGTCACTCATGCATTCGCTCGGGAGGTGCGCGTTTTCGGGAGGCGGTAACTCGCACGCCAAGTACGGGTTGCCAAGACCAGAATAGGTGCCCGTTGTCGCAAACGCAACCTCGCCCTATGGAGCTTCCTGGTCGAGCTCGGCTCCTGTCCATCACGAATTTTCGATTTCGTGATCTCGGATAAGGTTTTGGGAGGCTTTTAGGCATAGAATCTCGTTTCACCCATGAGTGAAGCAAAAGGCGCGGCGAAGCGACTCTCCAATATCGCCCAGCGTTGCACGATCCTCTCGACCCTGGAGAGCGAGATATTCCTCGACTCGCGAGATCCCGCGGACCGATGGGGGCAGGGGTTCTTCGCCACCGTCGAGGAGGAGTATCGCTACCGCACCTTCGCCATTGCACGTGAAGCGCGACAATATTTTGGCAGTCCTTCCCACGAAGCTTTCGCCCAGCTGAGCGCCAGCTTTCCCCATGTTCAGGGCGTGCTCGGCGCGGCGTGGCGCGTAGGAAACGCGGTCCCTTTCGTCTATCTTCGACGTTTGCCGGAACGTACCAAACGGGGAGGCGCCCATTTCGACGTCGTCCTCGGTGCCTCCTACCTCCCGGATGAGTCCAAGCCCGACCGGACTCCGGCGCTCGGGTGGGAC
>JAJCXL010000052.1 GCA_029263435.1 Acidobacteriota bacterium
CGCGCCGATGACGTCCGCGCTCCGGATCAAAGTCTCGGAGTCGAGGACCGCGCGCGCTAGAAGGGCTGAGATCGCTTGAGTGCCGTTAATGAGCGCCAGCCCGTCTTTCGGCCGCAGCGTGACGGGCGACAGGCCCGCGCGGGCCAATGCTTCTGCGCCGGGGAGCCGCTCGCCTTCGAAGACGGCCTCGCCTTCTCCGATCAGAACGATCGCGACGTGCGCAAGGGGCGCGAGATCCCCGCTCGCACCGACCGAGCCTTTCTTGGGGACGACAGGATGTACTCCGGCGTTGAGCATGGACACCAAACCGTCGAGCGTCTCGGTCGCGACCCCGGAGTGACCCGCGGCGAGCGCGTTGATGCGCAAGAGGAGGAGCGCGCGTACGACGTCTTCGTCGAAGGGCTCGCCAACACCGGCGCAGTGACTCCGGACGAGGTTCAATTGAAGCTGGTCGAGATCTTCGGAAGCGATAACGACGTTCCGAAAGTTACCGAAACCGGTGTTGATCCCGTAGACGATCTCGCCGCTCGACAGAATGTCGTCGACCACGCGTCTCGAGGCCACCACCCGCTCGCGGGCGCCACTCGACAAACGCACCGAATCGCCGAGGCGCGACACCCGTTGGATGTCGTCGAGGGTCAGCGAGCCTCCGGTCAGCTCCACGGGCATTGGATCATCTTAACCCACTCACGGCTTGCGGAAGCCCGGCGCGCGAATCCGTTTCGATCCGCGAGCGCAGGGAGTTAGCGACGATTCTTGGGTTTCGGCGGAGCGGCTGCCGGCATCTGCAGATCGAGCGTGGGAAGGAGCTGCTGTAGCTCTTCGGGGAGACCCGTCAAGTCCACCTCTCCCAAATTACCGTCGGGTGCAAACGAAGAGCTGTCGAGTCCCTGCTCTTCGAGCGCCTGCCGCAGCGCTTCGATCGCGTCCTCGCCCTGAATATCGAGAAGAAGTTGGTCGATATCCATGTCGGCCAGATAGGGGTCTTGTTCGACCTCGGGCGCTTCGACGCTCGGCTGCAGAGCGAGCTTGGCCGAGCCCCCGCCGACATAGATCTTCGTCACTTGGGTCGGGTGGCGCGGATTGAAGTAGAGCACGTAGTTGACGGGAGCATGCTCCATCAACTCGGCGAACGCAGCTTGCATGTCGGAGCCGCTGATGCTCGCGGTGAGAGGCGTAGCCTTGACGTCGTCCTCGAGCCAAAGCTCCATCGGAGCGACTTGGGTAATTCTCGTGAGCACTTCTTCGAGGGAGCTCGCCCGGCACTGGATCCACAGCTTGTCCCCGTCACGACGCACGTCGACTTGGGCGAAGCTCACTGGCGAAACGGCCAACGTGACGGCCGAGACCAGAGGCAATAATAGGGAGACGCGCATCGATACCTTGAGTCCGTAGGCTAGCAAGTTCCAGCCCCCTGCTCAACCGACAGGGCTCGAGATCCACAGACGCAAGCCAACCCCTCTTGACCCCCCGGCGAGGGGTAATCCCCCTGATAGGCGGGAGCCCGGAGCAGATACGAAGCCACAAGTCCTTTCACTATAGGCCGTTGAGGTCTCGAGGCGAACTGGCAGTGAACTTGCTTCGTCAAGGGTGGGGGGGATCTCGATGGGGGGTCGAAGAAATATTGCCGTGGCTTTCTCGTTCAGTCTGTTGCTCGGGCGCGCGGCGGACGCTCAATGGAACGACCCGAAGCTCGTGCTTGGACAGGTCGGATTCAACGTAGCGGTGAGCTTCGTCGGTAAGATGGTCATCGGCCATGTGCCCCCTGGACCTGCGCTCAAACAGGCGCTCAAGGAGGGAGCGGTCTCCGGGCTGGTCGCTCACGCGGGCTACTCGATCTCCGGTCATCACCCGCGTTGGGCGTTGGCCGGCAAAGCGCTCGCGCAAAAGTCCGTGGGGATGACTCGCCGCTCGGTGCGAGATGTCCCGGTTCTCGATCAGAGCCTCCTCACGCATTGGGAGCTCACGCATTCCTTCATCCACTTCAAATGGGACGGAGCCCCGCACGCTCAGATCGACGTCGTGAACCTGGCGTTCTCGACCTATTTCGCTTTCGGCCCGGACCACTACGACTTCGACCTCGGCCGGACGCTGACTTCCGGCAGCCTCGTGTTTCGAAACTTCGCGGCGCCGTCACACCTGCGTGGGATGTACGTCCCGGGCGCGTTGTGGGTCGACGCGTTCGATGACGACATTCCCAACGTGTTGTCGCACGAGATCATTCACAGCTTTCAAGCCGAGCGCGGCTCCGCACTCAAGCAATGGGAGCGAGGCGTGTTCCGTTTCAACTGGCTCGTCTTCGCATCCGGGGTCCCCGCGCTGCTATCGGGATGGCCCGAGCACGGCGCTCGCTGGCACGAGCTGGAGGCCGACGGCTACGCCGACCCTCGGTGACGACAACCCAGCTCTATCGATGTCGGGTTCGACGCGAGGCGGCGGTCGCGCTCTTGGCGATGACGAAGGTCTCGTCGTCTTTCTGCTCGACGCCCCGACTATGTTGCGCGACGGCCTCGAGAACCCGAGCCCGGATCTCTCCCGGTGATTGCTCCTTGGCATCCGCTAAGAGGCGGCCGAGCCGCGCTTCGCCGAACTCCAGCTCCTGCCCATCCTCAGCCTCGGAGATACCATCGGTGAAGAGCAGAATCACGTCGCTAGCGTTCCAATCTTTGACCCGGGTGTGGAACGAGGCGTTCTCGCGACCGGGAAATCCGAGAATGACGTCGGTGCTCTCCAGTCGGTCGAGCCTCGCGCGCTCACTCCGGTATAAAAACGGATTGACTTGCCCGGCATTGGTGTAGCTCAGCTTACGCTTGGTGGGATCGAGCACGACGTAGCAGCACGACGTGAGAAGCACGGTGTCGAGCGAGCGCGAGATGATGCGATTGAGCGCACGCATGACCGAGGCCGGCGCCGCATCGACGCGCACTTGCGTATCGATGCAGCTCTTGATCATGGCGACGAGGAGGCCGGCGTCGAAGCCGTGCCCGAGCACGTCGGCGATGACGATAGCGACCGTCCCGTCCTTCAGCGAGAAGTAGTCATAGTAGTCACCGCCGACCGCGAGCGCCGGCCGGCAGATCCCCGCGATATGGACAGCCCCGTCGTTCGAGTCGGACGTCGGCATCATGGCCATTTGCACGCGCCGAGCGCGCTCGAGGTCCCGATCGGTCTTGACCTGATAGTGCACGTCTTCACGCAGCTTCCGGGTCAGCGCTTTGAACATCGCTTCCGCGACCGTCTTGCTGCGACCCACCGCGTCCATGAAGTCCTTGCGGGTCCACTCCAGTAAGACGACATCTTTGTCGGCGGTCGCCGTCGCGCTTCTCGGAGCATCGTCAATCAACGCGAACTCACCGAAGCAATCTCCGGCGATGGCGCTCGCCACTCGGATGCCTCGGGCGCTCAACGCGATGGCACCGCTGACGACGAAGTAGGCGGCATCCCCGATCTCTCCTTCGTGGAACAGCTCTTCGCCCTCTCGCAGCCGTCGGCGCGTCAGGTGGGTGCTCACTCGCTCGAGCACACTCGCGGGTGCCCGAGCAAAGAGCTCATTTTTTTGAAGAAAAGAGACGACGTTCATTGGATTCACTATCGAGGTTATTGGCTTATATCGGCCGGCGCAAGGGTTGGCTTAGGGGCTCGACATTCTCGACAGGCTCGATGCGTTGAGCAGGCGAAGTCGCCTCACCCACACCGCCAGGAGCACGACGCCGACGGTCGCGAGACCCACGAGCATTCCCACCCATAGGCCGACGACGCCGCGCTCGAAGGTAAAACACAAGACATAGCCGGTGGGAAGCCCGAGCACCCAATAACCCAGGAGTCCCGCCAGC
>JAJCXL010000053.1 GCA_029263435.1 Acidobacteriota bacterium
GCGGCTCTCGCCGCCCTCCCCCCGGTCGAACTTCCGATCGATTAACACGAACCTTTTCCGCCGCCGGCTCGTCTCAATGCATGACGGGAAAATGTCATGGAGCCTATGGCGCCGAAGACGAACACCTTGTGGGTGGACACCACCGCGCATAACGAACCGCTTTGCCAAGCGCTACAATCCGCGGGGATCGCCTTCGAGTCTCGAGACAACGCGGACTACTCACTCGTCGCCGCGCGCGGGACCCGACCGGAAACGGTCCTGGCCCTGTGGTCGAAGAAAGAGGCCGCGGACCTCATCGTCGCTTCGCGCCGATCGGGCCGACGCCTGCGAGACCGTTTGATTCGACGCATCCTGAGCCTTCCCTATTTCGACTACTCGAGCGGCGTCCGCCTCTACCGACAAGCGGCGCTTCGCAGGGTGAAGGCCACTCCGACGAACCACCTCGACAGCCTCGTGCGGCTTCACTGCGACGGCTATCGGATCAGAGAAGTCACCGTCGAAAGCCGTCCGAATAACAAAGGCTCCGGTGTCGCTGCCGCCCTCGCTTTGCTTCGCGCTCGCCACGCTCGCTCCGCGGCCGACGCGGATGAGAGGCAGTTCGAGAGCCGACGGCCATTCCTAGCTCGTCGCCTCAAGAGCAGGCTCGAGCACACCGTCCGCTTTCTCGAGGTCGACGTCCCTCTCCTCGATGTCGGTTGCGGGTCCGGCAAGTTGGTCCAAGGCATCGCCAAGGGCGTCGGCGTGGACATCGACGTCGCGAAGCTACGTTACTTGCGAGGACGCGCGAAAGCGTTCGGCGTGGCCGCGACGATCACGAGCCTTCCGTTTCGCGATGGCACCTTCCCGCAGCTCGTCTGCACGGGCGTGGGGCCAAGCGCGGTGGACGAAGGAGCCATCCCGGAGCTCAAGCGCGTGTTGCGAGCGGGAGGAACGCTCATCGTTGGCGCGAGCGATGAAGGCGAGCTTCGTCCCCGCCTCGAAGCATCGGGCTTCGCGATCGATGAAGTGCAGCGCATCTCTCGTGACGAAGTGCTCGTCCGCGCGGTCCGGCACACCGATCGCATTTCCGAGACCTAAGGGACTGCTCGTAAATGGGACCTGGTCCTTTTTTTCGTATTACGTAAGTGGCCCAACTCATTGGGAATAAGCGGATTAGCAACGCCACGCTCCGGCCCAATAAATGGACCTGGTCCATTTTACTCAGCCGCAGCTCAGGCGCGGCGCCGCATACAGACGGCCGAGTCGGGGCAGGCGCCTCTAAACTCCTCGGATGCGCTCAAGCGTGGATCGGCGTCGGCCTTGTCGATGATCTCGAATCCGAATCTCGGAAAGTAGCGATCCGCGGTCGTCGTCAGAAGATAGATCTCACGCACGCCGTCCTGCCGGGCTCGCTCCAAGAGCGCCTCGACGAGGCGACGACCGGTGCCGTGGCTCCGAGCGGTGCCTTTGACCGCGAGCGAGCGCAACAGACCGACATCGCCATAGCGTTCCAAGCCGATACAACCCACGATGTCATCGCTCTCCCGAGCGATGAGAAACGCGTCATCCGACAGGCTGACTCCCGCAATCGGGAGCGACTCACCTTCGAGCAACGCCAGCACGTCGTTCAGATCGTCGTCGAGCGCGACTCCAACCTCGATGGCACTCATGCGTTCCTGCCTCCCTTCGACTTCGGGCGCTTTGCGAGGAACACGTCGCAAGCGCCGGACTCGACTTCCGAGTGGGAAAACGGGTGGATCGATCCCTCGAAACCCACCTCTTTCAACAAGCGCAGCCACGTCGACTCCGAGAACAAACCTTCGTGGTGTCGGTCGTGCTCGACTCTCGTGGAGCCGTCGCGATCGCGCAGCAGATAGACATACTCGACCGGGTAGGTCGACCCCTCCGCGGCGCCGTCCCGGGTCCACTCCAAGTAGCGGAGGCTCCGGCCATCGCCGTCATGCCCTCCGCAATCCGTGGAAGAGCGAAAGTTCTCTTTCGTGTGGTCGGGAGCGAACAGCGCCGCCCCACCTGGCGAGCAATGAACGAAGGCGGTCTCGATCGCCCGTTTCAAGTCTGCCTCCGACATCATGTAGACCACCGCATCGTGCACGAACACCGCGTCGAACACGCGGTCGAGACGAACATTACGCATGTCGCCTTCGACGTGCTCGCAATCGGGGTTGAGGTCACGGCTCACCGCCCGCATGCCCGGCGAAGGCTCTACCAGCGTCATCTCGAAATGAGCTTTCAGATGCGAGGCGTTGTTACCGCCTCCGGATCCGAGCTCGAGGACAGTCCGCGGCTTGACCTCGCAAGCGTCTTCAAGGGCTCTGCGATAAAACTCCGCTTCCTCCGCGTAATCCTCCGGGGCCGACATCAACGGCCACCACGGGGCAAGGGAGTCGTAGAGCTTGGGCGTCGCGCCGTCAGTCGGCGCCGTGGTCCCTTGATGAAAGCGCAATTGCCAGCGGCCGTCGCGACGGATCCATGTCGAGCTCCGGAGCGAGGCGCTCGAAGCGGTCTCCACTCGATACGTCGCCAGTGCGCTGTCCGGGCCGAGCATCGTCACGCGGAAGTCGAGCATCTCACGCGCACGGGACGTTTCCGTCGCCAGCGCCGCGACGATCGCGTTCTTATCGTAAACCCGCCCCGAGCTTCCGAACTCGACGAAGTCATCCGCCAAGAGCGTTGAGAGTTGGGATGCCGACGCACGGACCTCAGGATCCAACAGCCGAGCTTCGAGGGTCTCGATCTCTCGAGCCACTGGCGACGTCAACGACGGCCGCCTTCGCTACTCGGATTGCAAAGCGCGGACCGGATGCACCCGCGCTGCACGCAACGCCGGAACGTAGCTCGACGCGAAAGCGACCGCAATGAGAACGCCGGTGACGATGAGAATGAAGGAAACGCTGATGTCATCATTGCTAAAAAGCATATTCCGAATGGTCCGGACTATAGCAAATGCGATCGGAGCGCCCACCACGACACCGATCAGAGCGAGGCGCATGCCTTGCCGCGTGATCATCGAGATGACTTCACGGCCGCGAGCGCCCAACGCCATCCGGATACCGATCTCTCGGCGACGCTGCACGACGCTGTGCGCCATCACGCCGTAGATGCCCATCGCCGCCAAAAGAAGCGCGACGATACCGAAGAGAGCGAGAACGCGCGCGATGATCCGCGGCCCCGAGAGCTGAGTCGCGATGTGTTGATCGAGCGTCTGAATCGCGCTCACCGGTTGCTCGGGATCAACGGACCACACGGCCTGGCGCACCTCGGGTGCGAGCGTGTCCGGGTCTCCTTCGACCCGCAAAGCGAAGCTCATGCTCCTGACGGGGTGTTGAGCCATGGGTAAATAGAGGGTGGGGCCGATCTTTCCGCCTTCGCGAGGCATGCGGCTCTGGAAGACGTCGTTGGTCACGCCGACGATCCGCCGCGACGCGCCGAGTAGGGTCAGATGATTTCCAAGGGGCTCTTCGTCCGGAAAGAACGTCTCCACGAAGCTCTCGTTCACGACGACGACCGGAAGCGTGCCCTCGCGATCCGACGGCGACAGGCCACGACCGTTGAGAACCGACACCCCCAACGCGTCGAAATAGTCGGGATTGACGGCCTGCCAGTCGGTGGTCGGTTCCTGGTTCACCTCGGAAGGGTCGTGGCCATCGATGGTGAGCTCCGTCCTGCTGATGCCTCGACTGCGGGGAAGGTCGATCATCGCGGCGACGCTCGTGACACGTGGAATCTCTTGAAGCTTCGAGATGATGTCCTCGTAGAATCGTCTGACGTCAGCGTCCTCGCGGTAGCGATCTTCCGAAGCGGTCAGCTGCGCCGTCAACAGGCCATCTCGGTTGAACCCTGGATCTCGATCGATAATCTCGTTGAAAGCGCTCATCAAGACGCCGCCGCCCACCAGCAACGCCAAAGCCGCCGCGAGCTCGGCAACGACGAAGATGGACCGGAGACGATTGCGCTGCCGGCTCGCCGTGCCCCCGCGATTGTTCTCGCCGAGTGCCTCTCGGACATCTCCTCCAAAGGCGTGCAGCGCCGGCGCGACGCCGAAGAGGATTCCCGCGACGATCGAGACCGCGAGCGTATAGATGAGCACGGCACCATCGAGCGTGGGCATGAACGCCCGAGGCAACTCTGCCGGCATAGAGCCCGCCACCCACCTCACGCCCGATACGGATAGAAGCGTTCCAACGACGCCGCCCACGATGGCGAGCAAGACGCTCTCCGTCAACAGCTGGCGCAAGATCCTCGCGCGCCCCGCGCCCATCGCGGTCCGCACCGCCACCTCTCGCTGACGGCCCTCAGCCCGAGCGAGGAGCAGATTGGCGATGTTGGCGCAAGCGATGATGAGCACGAAGCCTGCGACCGTCAACAGGATGTACATCAATGTCGAGTCCGTCGGCCCCGGAAAGAGCTCCCGCAAGACGATCGCTCTCACGCCGTAGCCGGCGTTTTGTTCCGGAAACTCTGTCTCCAGTTGGCTCGCGATGGCCTCTAGCTCCGCTTGGGCTTCGGTCGCAGTGGCGCCGGCGCGAAGCCTGCCCATGACGAGGAGGCTCCGTTCGTCTCTTTGCTCTCGTCGATCGAGCCAGTCGGTCGGACGGTAGAGATCGACATCCGCCGGCACGATGTCGAAATCTTCCGGCATGACCCCGATGACGGAAAATGGCGCTCCGTCGAGCGTGACGCTCCGACCCAATACGCCGCGGTCGGCACCGAACTGCTGCTCCCAAAACGCGTGCGATAACACGACGACGTCGCCCGAGGCTTCATCCGCGCGCTCGAACCCTCGCCCGAGAAAAGGCTCTCGGCCGAGTAGGTCGAACAACGCGGTCGACGCGGTCACGAGACGCACGCGCTCCGGCGCATCACCCCCGCTCAAGTTCTTCGGAGTGATCTCGTAGGCGATGAGATCCTCGAAGGCGCTCGAGCGATCCCTCCAATCGAGATAGTTCGCCGGAGTGACCTGGGAGTCCTCGCCATCGGTGCGGTGATTCTCGAAGACGATCAACAGCTCGTCCTGATTGTCGTAGGGGAACGGCTTGAAAAAGAACCCGTTGGCGACGCTGAACGTCACGGTGTTGGCAGCGATGCCGACCGCGAG
>JAJCXL010000054.1 GCA_029263435.1 Acidobacteriota bacterium
ATCCCCGGGCTGGGCAAGACCAAGATCGTCCACACGCTCGCGAATGTCCTGAACCTCAAATTCAATCGCATCCAGTTTACGCCCGACCTCATGCCGGGCGACCTCATCGGCACCAATGTCGTTCGAGAGACCGATGCCGGCGAGAAGTATCTGGACTTCCAGCACGGACCGATTTTTTGCAACCTCATGCTCGCGGACGAGATCAACCGTGCGACACCAAAATCTCAATCGGCTTTGCTCGAGGCGATGCAGGAGAAGAGCGTGTCCGTCGGCAATATCACCCACAAGCTCGAAGAACCGTTCTTCGTCATGGCGACGCAGAACCCGATCGAGCTCGAAGGGACTTATCCTCTACCGGAAGCCCAGATGGACCGCTTCTTGTTCAAGCTGAAGATCGAGTATCCAAAGAAAGAAGAGATGCACGAGATCATGGATCGGACGACCCAGGTGGGAGAGGCCGAGGCGGCCCCCGTGCTGGAGCAGGGCGAAGTGCTGCAAATGCGTGAGACCGTGCTCGCGGTGCCCATCGCGCGCCCGGTGCAGGATTACGCGATCCGCTTGACCTTGGCGACCCATCCAGACTCGCCGCACTCCCACGCGCTCACCAACAAATATGCCCGATTTGGTGCGAGCCCGCGGGGCACGCAGGCTTTGGTACTCGGCGGCAAGATGCAAGCCCTTCTCAACAACCGGCTGCACGTCTCGTGCGACGATATCCGCACGGTCGCCTATCCGGCGCTACGTCACCGTATTCTGCTGAACTTCGAAGGCGAGGCGGAGCATGTCGACACGGACACCATCATCAAGGAAATCCTCGAGGATATCCCCGAGGAAGCCTAGCCGTCCGTGGCGGGTCGCTCTGTCTCTCGGCGGAGGGTCTCGTTTCGTTCCTAGATCGTGACGACGGTAATGCTCGGCGTGTCCAGGACAGGATCCGGTCCGAACCCACGCACGATCAGTATCTTTTGACCGGGCTCCGCGAAGCCGAGCTCACGAGCGAGATGTTGACTCAGCGTGCGAGGGTCCCGTAGCGCCTCCTTCGTCACGTTCACCGGGATCACGCCCCACAGCAACGTCGCCATCCGGCAGGTGGCAGGGTCGGAAGAGGTCGCCACGATCGGTGCGGCCGGCCGCGAAGCGCTCATGATCGCGGCGGTACGACCACTCTTGGAAATTACGAGAATGGTGCGGACTTGTAGCTCCCGCGACAGCTGAGCGGTCGATCGGGCGAGCGCATTCGGGACCGCCAGGGGGTGGTCGTTGCGATCCGCCGCGGAGAGGCTTCCGAAGGCGTCTTGTTGCCAATGATAGGCCTCTGTCTCTCTCGCGATGGTATCCATCATGATGACCGACTGAACCGGATACTTGCCCGAAGCCGACTCCGCGGACAGCATGACCGCGTCGGCGCCGCTTCGAACCGCCAGGGCGACATCCGAAACTTCGGCCCGAGTCGGGCGCGGGTGTGTGACCATGGACTCCAGCATTTGAGTCGCGATGATCACGGGCTTCGAGTTCTTGCGCGCGAGGTCGATCAATTGGCTTTGTACGAGCGGGACGGCTTGAGGAGGCAGCTCGACCCCGAGATCGCCTCTCGCGACCATGATCCCGTCCGACACCTCGACGATCTCGCCGATGTTGCCGAGCGCTTGAGGGGTCTCGATCTTTGCGATGATCGCTGCCGAGGAGCTCGTCGTCGCCAAGATCTCTTTGAGCTCCTGGATGTCTGCCGCTTTTCGTACGAAAGAAAGAGCGAGAAAGTCCACTCCGAGCGCGAGCGCGAACCTCGCGTCGTCTTTGTCCTTGTCCGTCATCGACGGCGTCGACAGCTCGACCCCTGGCAGATTCATCCCTTTGTGGTTCTTCAGAAAACCACCGGTGACGACCCGAGAACGGACTTCGGTCTCTTCGACGCCTAGGACTTCGAGCTCTAGATTGCCGTCGTCGAGTAGGATGCGATCGCCTGGACTCACATCCGTTGCCAACGCCTCGTATTGAGAGGGGATGAGTCCTGCCGCGCCTTCGACGTCGCGGGTCGTCACCGTGGCGCTCGTCCCGGCCGTCAGCTCGATCCCACCTTCGGGGAATCGGCCGACGCGGATCTTCGGTCCGCTCAAATCCGCGAGCACCGCCGTGGGGCGACGCCCCGCTTTGTTTGACGCTGCCCGCACCCGTTCATAGAGCTCGCGGTGAGATTCCTGGGTCCCATGCGACATGTTCAATCGGAAGACATCCGCGCCGGCGGCGATGAGGGCCTCGATCGTTTCCGCGTCGTTGGAGCTTGGGCCCAAGGTGGCCACGATCTTCGTCCGACGATATTTGAGAAGTTGGATGTCCGTTGTGATCTTCATCGCTAGCAGTCCGTAGTGAAAGTGGGGCGTCGCACCGAGAGGGTCGAGGCGCCCGGCTGACAAGGCGCGACGACGGAAAATATTGGGCATATTTGAGGGAGGAGCAACGCAGTCAGCCGGGATGCATCGCCCCTCGAATGCAGCCGCACTTTCACCACGGGCTGCTAGGGCGCGCTTTGGAAACGAAACCGAAGGACGGGAGCGCTGGCCCCGGATAACCGGAACACGATCCGCCGGTCGGATACGGAAAGCACTTCTCCGGATTCCACGATGAGACTTCCTGATTTCAGCGCCGCGCTTGCGTTGAAATCGAAGCTCAATCTACCCGGTCGACTCGACTCTTTCGTCAAGCGAGCCTCGATGACGTGATCGCTCCCATCGACTCCCATCGACATCTCTCGAGGTACTCCATTCGCGACGACGACCATTCTGGAGCCGTCGAGAGTCACTCGTGCGGCGAGCGTCCCACTCTCGCCCGGGACCTCCAACTGAGATGTGAACGTCACTTCGCGCTGGCGTTGGTCTTGCGAGCGCCCGGTCGCCGCGGCGTTCTCCACCACGACGAACTGCGTCTTCGACGCCTGGCGTCCGTCGGCGTTCGTCACCGTGAGCGTCACCCCATAGACGTCGGGCTCGAATTGGCGTGAGACGAACACGCCTTCGGTTCCTGGGCGACCGTCACCGAAGTCCCACAGATAACGCGTGATCGCGGATGTGCCGCCATCGCGGTCTCCCAAAGAGCACTCCGCGTTGAACTGGATGGACTCGGTCGCGGGAATGCGTGGGGGGTCCGGAGAGGTGACGAAGCAGGCGCTGGGGGTGGCGAGCACCCGGATGAGCCTCGACGTGGTGTCGCTACGCTGGCCATCGCTGACGGTTAGTGACACCGAATAAGTGCCGCCCGGTGAGAACAAGTGCTCGACGCTCGAGCCCGCGCCCGCTGCGCCGTCACCAAAGTCCCAGGTATAGCTCGTCACTGTCGACGGCATGGTGCATCCGGCATCGAACAAGATCGTACTGCCCGAGTCGATATTGGGGATCGGATCGGGAGTAAAGCAAGCGCGGAGCAGAGGCGGATTCGTCGGAGGGGTTGGAACGATGGGAGCGGCGGGCTCGTCGCGGCTAAGCGCGATCCCCGCGACCGCAGCCCCTCCGGCGGCCGCGGCGACGAGTCCGATCGTCGTCCCCGAAAGGCCTTCCGGGCTGTGAATTCCGTCGGGAGCGAACAGCGGAGGGATTGCGCTTTGGGTGTCGGACGTCCGCCTCACTCGAAGATCGCTCGTCAGGGAGGCAGGAGCCGCCAACGCTCCGGGGCACCCTCCGGCCAGGACGTTGACGAGATGCTCGTCCGAACGTCGCTCCGGATTTCCCGCCACCAGGTAGTAGGTGACCCGGGAAGCTTCCGGGAGAGGCTTGGGGAGCACTGCTCTGAATTCTGCACCGTCCGGCTCCAAGAAAGCGATCTCGTAATAGTCTGATTCGGTCTCGGCTTTGAATCGCACCGAGAGTCCCCGGGTGAAACGCGCTGCCTCGGCGCTCGCTGAGCGCGCGGTGAAGAGAGGAAACGCCTCGGTGTCGAGGCAAGGTGGAGGCTGGTGGTCTATCTCGAGCCTCTCGGGACTGGCGGTAGGTCCTTGGATACCAAAGGCGCTTAGGGGACCTACCCCGAGGAGGGTGCAGATGAGGGCGCAGATCCTTGCCGTCGTCGTCAACATTCTGGAAAGTCTCACGGGGACACCGCGTGCCACACGACGCGAAACCCGACGACCGATTCGGTTTCTTCGGGGTGGAGATGGTTGCGCATGGCCGGTGACAAGAACCTATCATCGTTGAAATAGGAGCCGCCTTTGAGGATGCGGTTCGTGGAATCTCCGTCGCGGCACCACTCCCAAACGTTACCCGCAAGGTCGTGCACCCCGTCCGGGGTCGCCCCAGCGGGGAAAGAGCCCACGCTCGCGGAGCTCGCGGAGCCTGCGGGCACACCTTGCGGCCGGTAATTCGCGTGGGCTCGGGAGGGCGTGGTGTTTCCCCATGGATAGGCTCGGCCGCTCGGACCGCGAGCGGCGAGCTCCCACTGGGCTTGTGTGGGGAGCGTACCGCCGAGCCATGCTGCATAGGCCATCGCTTCATACCAATTGACGTCGGTCACCGGATGATCCCCCGGCGAATTCGCTTGATGGCGTGGATCGAACCTCTGGTACTCAGCGTTCGTCACTTCGAAGCGTTGAATGTAGAACGGGGCGACGTCGACGCTTCGGGGTGCGTCTCCGGGCCGAAGGCTCCCAGGGGCGATCCGGACGCGCTCCACCGCGGCGGCATTCTCCGGTGCCCCGTAGCCGGACTCGGAGCTGAAACGCCGGGCGAGCAGCACGCGCAGCTCCGTCCATTTCTCCAAGGGCTCGATGTCGTCGAGGTTGTCGAGCGCGGCCAAGAGCGGAGCGAATTGCTTGGGAGAGTGAAACCATCCACGGTCGATCTGAGCGAGGACGCCGTCGGAGTCGTGGGTGTTCACTACCAGAATGTCGACGGCGCTCAAGACGTCGTCGGCGTCGCGGCTCGATAGCTTTTCTTGTAACGCGATGACGAGCGCTTGGTTCGTCTCTTCGACCTGCTTTTGGCTTTGGGCGATCTCTTCTTGGCGCGCCTCGGCGAGTCGACGTTGCTCCTCGGCGAGGTTTCTTTGAATCAACGCCTCATCCGTCGCGGTCTCGGCTTGTGCCCGGGCATCCAAAGCTTCCTGGCGTTCGCTCAACGCGAGCTCGCGCTGGCTATCGGCGATCAGCTGCTGGCGAGAGGCTTCGTAAGCGTTGGTCTCTGCCTCTTCGCGGGCAAGTTCGGCGTCGAGCTGGATCCGCTCGGCTTCGAGCCGGCGCGACTCGGCGATACTCCGTTGACGAGACGCTTCCATCGCGGCGCGTTCGGCACTCTCTTTCGCCTCCGCCAGCTCGTCGGCTTGCTTCTGGGCGAAATACGCCCACGCGAAACCTCCCAACGCGCCCATCGTGAGTACTAAGAACAGAAAAGACGCCGCGGCGCGCTTGCGGCTGCGTCGGAGCTTCTCCTCTACCTCGCGAACGGCTTCCGCTTCTCTCGCTCGCCGGCGGCGCTCGTCTCGACTGGCAGTGACGACGCCGATGAGAAGGTCGTGGGTCAGCTCCAGCAGCCGAAGGCGCCCGCGCTCCTCTACCCGAACCAGGCGCCGGCGGATCAATTCCTCGATGTCATCTTCTGCGACGCCGGGAGACCCCAGCGCCTCGTCATAGACGACCAAGTTGCGGAATCCATGACGCGTGAGTAGCTTTTCCTCGACGAACGTCCGAACCGGCTCGCTCAGATCCGTGATACTCCGCTCGTAGAAATCGGAGAGCACTTGTCGTTGAGACCCTTCGAGCGTCCGTTCGGTGATCTTCTTCTCATTCTGCTCTTGCCGCTTGGTGTTGAGCTCGTTGCATACGACGCTCAAGAGAGCCGGCTCGACTTCGAGATCGACGAGAGGCTCGTTCTTCTCCGATGCCGCGACGAAGCGAACGATCCGCTCGGTGACATCAGGGCTCACGATGTCGGGCGTTTGGCTAACGACCTGGAGTGCCGCCACGCCATTCATCCGTCCCAATCGGAACCGGTTGTGGGCGACCGATCCCATTCGATCGCCCAATCCTTCGAGATCAGGAAGAAAATCCTCTCGCAAGCTGAGGAGCACTTTGTAGGGATGATGGTTGAAGTGAAAACGTTCCGCTTCGCTCGACTTCTTGTCAGCGGGCTCGAGCTCTAGCCGGGCGCGAACCTGGACGGGAGGTCGGGCCTCGACGACGTCAGCGAGCTCGGTGAGGAAAGTGTTCGTCGCGTGGGCCCGGGCGAGATCGCGAACCCCCAGAGTGAACACTTCCTCGAACTGGTCGAACACGAGGAGCGGGCGCATGAGTTGATGCCGAGCGCTCCAAAACTCCGCGTCTTTGCGGTGAAGGAGCTCCCAGAGGGTCTCTTTCGCGGATGGGGTCGGCGCCTCGACGTTAGCGCGTTCGGCTTCCCGCACGATGGCGGCTTTGACCTGACCGGTCAGATCGGGCTTGTCCTCCGAGAAATCGAGCCGGATGTAGATTGGGAGGACGTTCTCGCGGCGAAGCAAAGGAAACAGCCCCGCTTGAAGGATCGAGGACTTCCCGAGACCGGAGGGCGCGAATAGAATCGTCAGCCGCTCGCGCTCCAATCGGCGGTGCAGCATCTCGGACTCGAAATCCCGGCCATGAAAATACTTCCCGTCCTGCTCGCCGAAGGGAAGCAGCCCGGGCCATGGGTTGTCATCACTCAGTCCGGCGTTGGCGGGGAAATGCGGCGTCTCGGCGTTCATGCGAAGCTCGTGCTCCGAAAGCGTCGCTGCAGCTCGATGACGGTCCCGATGAACGTCTCGTCGGCGCGTCCGTCGGGAAGAAACACCGCGTCCTCCGCTTCCAGTGGAGGAGGGAGCGCCTCCGAGCCGGGCCAGTTCTCCCCATCGATCACGACCGGGAAGACGAAACGGCTCGACGGTGCGATCGTTCGCGCCTCTTCGAGGGTCTCGATCCATTCGGGGAGGAAGAATCGCCTCTGGCTGGAAAGAGCGCGTGTCGAGATGAGGGGGACGAAGGCAGAGCTTTCGATCAACTGTCTGCGCAGATCCCTCTCATCGACGGTATCGACGCTCGCATCATCGCAGTCCATGATGACGTCGACGCCCGCAAGATCGAGTCTGTCGCGGAGGCGTTGGGCACAGGCAAGGTCCGCGCCCGCGTAGCTCAAGAAGATGGCTCCGGAGGTCTGGCTCCGGCGAGACCTCGGGGGAGCTTTCGGGCGTTCCTGCGAGCTCCACGTGCTCCAACGTCGGTGAAGCTCGTCCACGAAGCCTTCCGCGTCGTCCGCCCGAGTGATGCGAGCCCCCCCGCTGAAATGCTGCAACAAAACCACGGACGGCGCCTGTTTGGCAGAAAGTCCGGATTCGACGACCCTCCCCCCGGCGGTGTGGCGGATGAAAAATCCGGTCAGCCAGTCCGCGGCTCTGCTTCCCAAGATCAAGAGGTCCGACCTTCTGAGCTTGTCCAGCAATAAATGAGGCGCATCCTCAGTCTTCGACTGCAGCGACTGTAGAAACTCCCGTTGGTCCTGCGCGGTGATGGCGTAGCTGCCCGGCGTGCTCGCCATGCGGCCCAAGAGATGAAAAACGAGCGGTCGGTCGAGTCGATCGAACTCCTGGGGGAGGTCGTTCTTGTCGCTGGGCGCAAAGGAGAACACGAGGGTTTGTCGCTGGCCGCCGAAGCGATCTTCGTCCACCGCTCGTGCGAGAAGTCCTTCGAAGGTCGTCGTGACGTAGAACTTGAACGCTTGTATCTGAGCGAGCTTCGAGAGGCTAGGCGGAACCACGAGCGGCTCCATCGCTTCGAGCGTTTTTCGCAGCTCTCTATAAATAGCGTGGGCTTCGAGCCCGCGCGCGTAGAGGCGCTTGACGACGGAGTGGAGCTCTTCGTCCTTCGAGGATCCCGCGGGCAGACCACCCGGCTCACCCGCCGGGGCCAACGCGTAGACCTCGACCAACCTCTCGGCCAACGCCTTGTAGACGGATGTCGTGGTCGCGCCGACCCCGTGCGTAAGCAGATCTTCACCGACGACTGGGATGAGTCGACCTTCGTCGACGAGTCGCAGCACCTCTTCCCAGAATCGTTCCGGATGACGGATCGGATCACCTCCTCTAACACGCCAGTTTATTGCGGTTAGGTTTTTTTACGGAACGTATTTTGGATCGGCTGTCCACGACGGGACAATCTTAGCTCCGGCTTAGCTCCGGCTTAGCTCCGGCTTAGCTCTGGCTTAGCTCCGGCACGGCGCGGGATGAGCTTCGGTTGGAAGCGGGAAGGGGCTCAGTTTCGCAGGTTTCGATACAGCACCCGAATCATTTTGTACGCTTGGACGAAGTCCGCCGATTCGAACGAGACCGAAAGGTGGCTTTCGCGCTCGACGCTCGGCAGGATCGCAGCGATGTCCGCGAGATCGGGGTTCTTGTACGTGATCGTGACTCTCGA
>JAJCXL010000055.1 GCA_029263435.1 Acidobacteriota bacterium
AGCGATACCCGCGTTTTGCACGACCAGCCGCGAGTTATGCGTGCCCGGCGGAATAAACGCCACTTTCACGCCCGCAGCATACAATCTGCCCGCCGCCGCACTGGTTTGCCCCAGCACGTCGAAGTTGCCTGGCAGGTTCGCAGTTGGGTCAAGCACCACAGGAATGCCGGAGGCAGCCAACATATCTGCCACCATCCAGGCTTCCGCTGCGCCGCCGAGAATAACCCTGATGCCAAAACGCTTCTGGAACGCGATCAACTGCAGAATGTCAGCCTTGCGGTTAACAATAGCGTAGATCGGCATGTCACCGGAAAGCACTGCATTCAAGGCGACATCAGCCGCAGACGCACGTTTTGCGTCCTTCTTGTCATCATCGTCCTTCTTGGCAGCGGCATCTATCTTGTCTTTCGCTGCCTGGAACTTTTCCGTGAGCTTGCTCCACAGAACCGCCCTACTGCCGCCAACTTTGCCCGCAGACCCTTCGTCCAGATCAATGGCAAGGAAGGCTTTTTCCTGTGCGACCATATCACCGCCCGATAGCTTCAGCACCGCACCCATACCTAGCCACATGTCACCAGAAGTGGTCATACGGGTCATGGCGCGGGTAACACCCTCAATGCGCGTGTTCGGGATGAAGATATTAGCCGGGTTCAGCGCTGGGACAACGCTAAGGCCGATGGCCCCTTTTTCCTTTGGCGCGCTGGCATCATTAATGCCGCCCGACAGGGAAACCTCGGTCAGTCCGAGCGAGGTATCAGCCGCCATAAAGCCCGCCGTTACCCACTTGCCGCTGGCGTCGATCACACGGTAACCAGTGGGCACAGCGCCGCCAGATGAAACAGAGGTTATCTTACCGTCCGAGACCAGAATGGTTGCGTTTTCCACTTCGCCTGAACCGCCATTTGTGAAGGCTTTACCGCCAGTGATAGCAATATCTTCCGCCGATACGGTTGCGGTAAAGGAAGCTGCGGCCATTGCCGCGATTGAAATCAGCTTTCTCATTTCACGTCTCCTTCACCGGGTTGGCCGAGCTCGAAGTCCATCACCGGGTTATTGTCCGGATTAAGCCTGTCAAACACCACAGCGCCGTCCACGAATGTCAGGTCTGCTTTGGTGTAAACACTGAACGGGTCACCGGACCAGAGAACAACGTCGGCGTCCTTGCCAGCCGCCAAAGTGCCGGTTTTAGCCTCAATACCCAGCGACTTAGCAGGGTTCAGCGAGAGCCACGTCCATGCATCAGCCTTGGAGATATCAACGCCCGCCTTGCGGCCATCGGCCAATGCCTTGGCAGCTTCCTGGTTAAGGCGCTGAACACCGCTTGAGCTATCGGAATGAACAATCGCACAGGCGCCAGCCTTATGAACAAACGGAATGTTTTCACGGATGCCGTCGTAGGCTTCCATCTTGAAGCCATACCAATCGGCCCACATGGCAGAACACACATTGTTCTCAGCCAATTTGTCAGCAATTTTATAGCTTTCTACTGCATGCTGGAACGAAGCGATCTGGTAATCAAATTCCTTCATAACATCCAGCATGGTGCCCATATCATCACCGCGGTAGCAATGCATATGGACACGGATGTCACCGCGCAGCACACCCGCCAACGTATCAAGGTTCAGGTCGCGCGCAGGCGGCAAAACATCCTTGCCAGCCTTATGGTCACGTTCGTATTTGTCCCATTGGCGCTGATAGTCCTGTGCATCGGCCCAGGCTTGCCGGTATCCGGACACATTGCCCATCCGGGTATGCGGGCGGAAATTGCCGCCGCGAGAGCCATCACCGTAAACCCGCTTGGGGTTTTCACCGCAAGCCATTTTAAGGCCGTAGGGCGCGCCCGGGAATTTCATGTCCTGCGCCACGCGGCCCGGCACATTTTTGATTGTAACCGACCGGCCACCCACCAGGTTCGCCGAACCCGGCAACAGTTGCAGCGAGGTTATGCCGCCAGCCGCTGCGCGAATGAAACCCGGGTCATGGGGCCACAGGGCATGCTCTGCCCACGCATCTGCGGTTACCGGCGCACCCACTTCATTACCGTCTGAATGCGCCTGCACACCAGGGCTTGGGTACACGCCCAAGTGGCTGTGCACATCAATAATACCCGGTGTGACCCAGCGACCAGCAGCATCAATAACGGTTGCACCGTCCGGCGCGGCAATATCAGCGCCAATGGCGGATACTTTGCCGCCTTCAATCAGGACAGAGCCACCTTCAATGCGCCCGCCGTTACCGTCAAGAATGGTTGCTCCGGTGATCAACGTTGCGCTGCTTGGCAGCGGTGTATAACTGGACGGAAACGGATCCCTGTCAATGTCAACAAATTCGCCCTGCTCGCCTTCGCCCGGTGTGCAGGCCGCCGCAACCAACCCCAGCGCCGCAACCACTGCGGTACGCTTGAGCATCGTGCTGTTCAAACCTCTGAATTTCATTTGATATTCTCCCAAATATTCCGGGCATAAAAGCGGCCCCACCCCTGTTTCGGTAGCCGCTGGTCCGGAAGCAGAGAGCCTAACAAGCACGCATTTGAGAGTCACGCACTTCAACGATAAACCATGGTTTATTGAAATCCAAAAAGATTGGCGCGCGAAGGCGCTACAGAGTTTGGGCGCGTTATAAGGTCGAAAGCACTATGCGACGGGCAATGACAGTACCCAATCATGGTTTTCCTCGTAACCGAGGACAATCAGCGCGTCGCCGTGCACCTCCAGAAAGGCTTCTGCGACAGGTCGTGTAAATAC
>JAJCXL010000056.1 GCA_029263435.1 Acidobacteriota bacterium
GTTCCTTCACGCGGGCGGCTGCATCATGGAGCGAAAGCTCGGCCCCGGGGAGAACCTCCGCGTCGACACCGGCTGTCTCGTCGCGCTAGAGCCCTCGATCACCTATGACATCAAGTTCGTCGGTGGCGTGAAGTCCGCGATCTTCGGCGGCGAAGGCTTCTTCTTCGCGAGCTTGACCGGCCCTGGAACCGTGTGGCTGCAGTCGCTTCCGTTCAGCCGACTCGCGGGACGCATTTGGGAAGCGGCCCCTCAAACCGGCGGCGGAGGCAAAGGCGAAGGCTCCGTTCTCGACGCGCTCGGCGGCATCGGCACGAGCATGTTCCAGAAGTAACCCGGCAGCTACCCGGCCAAGAAAAGGGGTCAGGCTTCACTCATTCGCTCGCCTGAGCATCTACTAAGCTATTTGTTTGCAACACTTGAACGGACGCAACCGCGAGATAAAGGGGTCAGACCCCTTTTTCTACAACATTAGCCGCGATAGGAGATGCGCGGCGATAGCTCCGGGACTTCGACCCACTCCTCGGGCGCGCGCGCGCGTTCAGCGTCACATTTTCGCGCGTACACTTTCGAGCTTGGCCATGCCGTGGCGCCGTGAGCGAAGACGCTAAGTATCACGGTCAGGACGACGACCTGGAGGATCGTTTCGTGACCGGGAACGTCTTGCTCGAGCACGAGAAACGCGAACAACACCGACGCGAGCCCCCTCGGCCCGAACCAGCCGAGGAAGACGAAGGACATCGGTCGGAGCTTCGTCCCGATCAAGCTGATGGCCACAGGGAGCATTCGCACCACGGTCAAGCTCGCTATCGCATAGAGCCACATCGCGACGGTGGGCTCACCCAACATCGGCCAAGCGAGATGCGCGCCCACACACAAGAAGGTCACCAAGCTCAAGAGCTGGCCTTCGGTCTCAGCGAACTCTTGTAGCACCGGCCCGATCCTAGGCGCGGTGTTTCCGAGTGTCATCCCGGACACGAATGCGGCGATGAATCCGTTCCCGCCTATCATTTCCGCCACGAGAAAAGATAGAAACGCCAGCGCGAGCGCGGAGAGCTGCTCGAAGCTATGGTCCATCCACTTTCGCTCGACGCTATGCGTCACCGCCCTCCCTCCGAGATAGCCGACCGCGGCACCTGCGAGCGGCCCGAGCGTCACCTGTGCCAGAGCAAAGCCTACCAACGAAGTCGGTGAGTCATCGGCCATCGTCGCGATCGCAGCGAAGACGACGACGAACGGAAGGGCGAGGCCGTCGTTGAGGCCACTCTCGACGTTGAGCGCTTGACGAATGCGCGCGGGCACACTTGGGCTGCTGACGACCGATTGACCGAGAGCCGCATCCGTCGGCACGAGAATGGCGGCCAGGACGAGCGCCGCCCCGAGGGATAGTTGAGGAAACGACACCAAAGACAGCGCCGCCCCGAGCGCGACCGATAGCGGCATCCCGATCGCCAGCAACCGCAGCGGAAGATGATAGCTTTGCCTGAGATCCTTGACTAGGATTCTCGACGCATCCGTAAACAGCACGAGGATCAGGGTGAGCTCGGCCAGGACTCGAGTGAGCTCGAAGCCGTCATACTCACCGAACGAGCCCAACAATCCCGCGCCCGCGGCGAGCCCGACGGCAACGAAAACCATCGGCGGAGTGAGCGGGCTTCGCTTCAAACGCTCAGAGACGGCGCCGAAGACGAGAATGAGGATCGAGACGAGCACGAGCGGTTTCATGTCGACGTCTTACCACAGCCGAGGGATCGGCACTCCGTAGGTGTGGCATAAAGCCCACTCGCTCACCGGTGAAGCAGATGTACCTTCGCAGCAATAGAGCAAAAGCGGTCAAAACAAATGGCTTCCCCGCGGGGGCCCGTACCGATCTTTCCGGTCCCAGTGGTACGCATCCTGCATCTACGCAAAGTGGACGCCCCAGAGAGTGCGGGACAAAGGGGGTTCGACGGTGTCCTGCGCAGCCTGCTCCCTGCCAGGCTTTTTCGTCGGGTTCGACGAGGTCTCCAGGCGGACCACCGTCGACAACGCTGTGAACAAGCAGATTCTCAAGACGATCCGACAGATCGCCGACGAAGAGCGCACCGGGATCCTTACGTGCCCAGGACGCAGGATTACGCGCCACCTCGTGTTCAAGAAGGGCGCGGTCGCTTCCGCGCGATCTTCCGATGACGAGGAACGGTTAGGCGAGGTACTCGTCCGCCTCGGATTGATCACTCAACAGCATCTAGAGGACGCCACCCTCTTCGCGCGCAAAGGCAAACGCCTCGGTGATGTCCTCGTCGAGTTCAAGATCGTTGCGGCCGAGGAGATCGAAGACCTCGTGCGCCTGCAGATCCTCGAAGTCGCGGCCAACGTCCTCATCAACCCTCCTGAAAAGCTCGCGTTCACAAAAACCAAGGATGTCATCCAGGTCATCACCGAGCCGGTCCCGGTCCTCGACATCATCATGGAAGCCTCCAGGAAGACGCCCTCCATCGACGTCGACTTGAAAGAGATGATGGTGGATGAACGTCACCTCTCGCTCACGAAGGAATCCTCCGAGCTGCTCAGTACCGTATCGATGAAGCCGCACGAAGCGTTCATCCTGACTCGAGTGACGGGCCACGATCCGACCCGCAAGGTGTTCGACCTCAGTCCCTTGCCGGAAGAACAGACCGCTCGCGCGGTTCTCGGTCATCTGTCGGTCGGAATCCTGGAGCTCAAGGAAGTCGTCGAGAACGACATCCCCGCCTGACGCGAAGCGCCACATCCTCGTCCGTTCTCGCATCGCAGGGAGTCCCGCCTCTATAATCTCTACTCGCGAGCCCACGTAGACGAGGGGTCGCGTCAGGAGAGACAAATGCGAAAATCGATATTGATCGTAATGCTTGGCTTGCTCGCGATCGCGTTCACGGCGAGCAGCGTCGCCGCAGTGGAGAACACGAACCCTCGCTTCGGCAAGTGGAAGCTCAAATCCGACAACCCTCCCCCCTATCTCAACATCATGACCTACGAGCCTTATGGCGAGAAGGGGATGCGCATCACCATCGATGCTACGAGCTCCAAAGGTGAGAAACGCACCTGGGGCTACGTCACCGAGTTCGACGGCAAGTATCGGCCCGTCACCGGAGACTCCAACACCGAAGTGTCCGCGGTCGAGGTCGTCGACGAGTACACCAACAAGATCATGAACAAGACCGGCGATCGCGTGAACGTCATCATCAACGTCTTGTCCGAAGACGGCGATACGATCCACAACGAGTATCGCAACGTCGACAAAGACGGCAAGGAGAGCGTCAGCCACGCCGTCTACGAGCGGATCAAGTAAAGGCCGCGATCCAAGCACGGGGAACGGAAGCGATGGAGACGCTCCAGAGCTACGAGCTCACGAGCTTCCGAGTACAGCTCAAAGCGTTTGCGCCGCGCTATCGGTGCCGATGGCCCGCACGGGTCCCCGGCCGGCTATGCGTGTTGCTCGACGGGACGATGGTGGAGCGAAGCACTCGGTACCAAGTGTCCGACGTCGTCTATAAACCTCCCGAAGATCGACCGTCGCTTCGTTTCGGGGAGCTTGGCGCGAGAACGCTCACCGTCGAGCTACGTGACTCAGGCGTAGAGTTGCTGCGCTCGGGCGGCTTCGACGTCGAACATCCGTTTCGCCTCCGCTCGTCCGCGTGTTACTGGCAGGCCGAGCGGTTGCGGGCGGAGATCGTCGACGAAGACGCGATGACACCGCTGGTACTGGAAGGATTGGTGCTCGACCTGTTCACCCGCAGCCATCGAAGCCGAAGATTCGCGCGGCCGCCCTCATGGCTCGAGCAAGTCAGAAAGCGCATCGAGAGCGACTTTGCCAAAGCGATCTCTCTTCGCGACTATGCGCGCGACGCCGGGGTGCACCCGGTCCATTTAGCGAGCAGCTTTCGCCGATTCTACCGCACGAGCGTCGGAGAGCACGTACGCGCTTTGCGCCTTCGGCACGCGATGAAGGATCTCTCGACCACGCAGGAAACGATCGCGCGCGTCGCGCTCGACAATGGATATTCCGACCAGTCGCACTTGTCGAGAACGCTCAAGAGACATACCGGTCTCACTCCCACACAGTTTCGGGCGACGGCCGGCCGCGAATACGATAGATCTTAAGTCCGTTCCACGGACCTTCGCGTGTTCAAGACACCAGGGGTTGAGCTGTAGGAGGCTCGCTCATGACCAAAGGAGCGTTCCACCTCGCCCAGATCAACATCGCGCGAATGCGTACACCGCTTACCGATCCGAACATGTCCGATTTCATCGCCCAGCTAGAAGAAGTGAACGGACTCGCCGATGAAAGCGCGGGCTTCGTGTGGCGCCTGGCGGATGACAGCGGAAACGCGGCCACGGATGTTCGAATCCCTGGAGACGACCGCGTCCTCGTGAACATGTCCGTGTGGGAGAGCGTCGAGGCGCTTCAGGCGTTCAGCTACAAAGGTCGCCATGCGGAGCTGTTGCGCCATCGCTCCAAGTGGTTCGAGCCAGGCTCGACTCGTCTGGTGATGTGGTGGATCCCTGCGGGGAGCATCCCCAGCGTCGAAGAGGCGATCGACAAGCTCGACACGCTAGAGAAAGACGGCCCGACGCGGGAAGCATTTACGTTCCGGGAGCTCTTTCCGGCGCCGGACTAGTGGAGGCTTTCGCCATCGCCTGCTCGACGGCTCGGCCCGCACGCGCTAAGAGCTGCGCGTCGTCGGGAAACTTCTCGCTAATG
>JAJCXL010000057.1 GCA_029263435.1 Acidobacteriota bacterium
ACCGCCAGGAGCACGACGCCGACGGTCGCGAGACCCACGAGCATTCCCACCCATAGGCCGACGACGCCGCGCTCGAAGGTAAAACACAAGACATAGCCGGTGGGAAGCCCGAGCACCCAATAACCCAGGAGTCCCGCCAGCATCGGGGTTCGAGTATCGGACAGGCCGCGCAGCACGCCGGAAGTGGAAACTTGAAGCCCATCGAACAATTGAAAAAACGCCGCGACCATCAAGAGCGACACACCCACCTCGACCACTGCCGGATCGTCCGTGAACAACTGGATAATGGGCACGGGCAGTGTGAACAGGGTCGCCATCGCGATCGTCATGAAGCAGACGCCGAAGAGGATCGACATCCATCCACCGGAGCTCACGCCTTCGCGATCGCCGGCGCCCACCGCTTGACCGACCCTGACGGCACCGGCCGAGGAGATACCCAGTGGCACCATGAATGTCGTGGCCGCAACGCTCAGCGCGATCTGATGGGCGGCGAGAGACGCCGCGTCGAGGCGGCCTGCAAGAGCGGTGGCGACGCTGAACAGGCCCATCTCCATCGTAATGTGAAACGCGGCGGGAAGTCCCAACCCGAAGAGCTGTCGGATGAGAGCAGCGTCGATGCCGAGAGGTGTCCGAAACAACCCATGGCGCTCCTTCTTCTCGAAGTAAACGATGACCCCGAGGAGCACCACCGCCATGAATGTTCTCGACGCGAACGTCGCCCATCCCGCCCCTACCACTCCGAGCTCGGGAAGTCCCCACTTCCCGAATACCAGGCCCCAGTTCGTCATCACGTTGACGACGTTGGCCATGACGAGAACGACCATCACCGAGGTCACGTGCCCGGTCGCTTGTAGGTAGCGCCGGGTCGCGGCATAGATGAGCAGCGGCAGCAAGCTCCACACCACTGGCTCGAGATAAGGCCCGGTCAGAGCCAGTACCGCTGGGTTGATACCAAAGCTCGGAAGCGCACGGATCAGAACGAGCAGGATCGCCGTCAGCGGCACACTGAGAAACAGTGCTGTGTAGAGACCGTTCACGAGAGAGCGATGGCAATCGCGGAGTCGGCCGGCGCCATAAGCTTGTGAGATGAGCGTGTCGAGCCCGAGAAGCAGTCCCATCCCGAAGATGCTCACCGCCATGAAGATCCCGGACCCGATGCTCACCGCACCGATCGCCTCCGCGCTCAACCGGCCGACCATGAGCGTGTCGACGGTGGCCATCGCGGTCCAGCCGAGCTCCGCCACCACGACCGGGAGGGCCAGGCGAAGCATGGGTCTCCATTCCCGAGAAAGAGAACCGAGAAACGTTGCTCTCACTCGGAAGAAAAACCCAGGGCGCTCAGAGCGTCTCCAATGGATCGGACCGCTCGATCGACCTCGTCCTGCTGCACCCAACCGAGATGGCCGATGCGCAGGATGGCGCCGCGCAGAGACTCCTGCCCCCGGGCGATCACGGTGTCGTGCCGCTCTCGCAGCCGAGCGACGAGTGCGGCCTCATCGATGCCTTCCGGTACCCGAAAGGCAGTGACGGTCGCTGACGGGTGGCGGCGGTCTCCGAACAACGTCAGGCCCAAGGCCTCCAGCCCGTCGCGAGCGGATTGAGCCACGCGCTCATGCCGAGCAAAGACGCCGGCGGGCGTCTCCCGCAACATGAAATCGAGGGCGACGTCGAGCGCGAACACGATAGGCAGCGCCGGGGTGAACGGAAAGCTTCCTTTGGCCTGCGCGTCGCGATAGCGGGCCAGATCGAAGAAGAACTTGGGAGTGGACGCTTTCGCTTGAAATGTCCAGAACCGCTCCGAAACGAACAGCATCGCCATTCCGGGGGGCACCCCCCACGCTTTTTGCGATCCGGTGATGACGACATCGATCCCCAAAGACTCCATCGGCAGCGGCATCGCTCCGAGGCTCGAGACCGCGTCCACCAGCAAGCACGCATCGGTCTCTTCGCGAACGACGCGGCACAGCTGTTCGAGCGGATGCATCGTCGCGGTCGACGTCTCGTTATGGGTCAGCAACACCGCGCGACAGTCAGGCTCTTCTCGAAGCGCGTTTTGGAGGGCGTCAGGCTCCAGAGATCGACCCCACGGCACATCGATGACTCTCACCGAGGCTCCATAGGCGCCCGCCACCAGGCTGAACCTCTTGCCGAACACACCCGCATCGACGGCCACCACCCGATCGCCGGGACTCATCGAGTTGACGACGGCGGCTTCGAGGCCCCCCGTCCCGCTCGTCGTGAGCAGCAGAGTGTCGTAGCTCGTATCGACGAACGTTTTAAGCTTCTGGATGAGGCCGCTCGAAAGCGTCGCCATCTCGGGACCGCGGTAATTCATCATCGGTCTCGCGCAAGCGGCGAGCACTTCTTCGCGGCACGGAGTCGGGCCGGGGATTCGCAGATTAGCCAAGGATGACACCTTTCGGATCGAGCTCTTCGCGCAGCAAGCGCAACGTTTCGGGCTCAGGGGCTTCGGTCGTCTCGAGAGGCTCTCTCACCCGGAGCTCCCAGCCAACCTCCGCGCGCACCTCATCGAGAGTGACGCCGGGGTGTAGCGCGTGGAGCTCCATCTCTTTCGACGACGCGTCGAACCCATAAACCCCTAAGTTGGTGATGACGCGCGAGGGCCCGGCGGTCTTCGAGCCCAGCGCTTCTCGGCTGCCTCCGCCGGTGTGATGTCCAACGCTAGTACGAAAGTCGAGGCGCTCGGGGAACTTATTCCTCTTTTGCGGGAGCAGGATGACGGTACGCCGGGCCAGCCAAGAAATCTCCGAGGCCCCGCCCGCGCCCGGCAGACGCGTCGTCGGCTTCTCGTAGTCGCCTATCACGGTGGTGTTGAGATTTCCGAACCGATCGATCTGCGCGGCACCGAGAAAGCCGACATCGATCCGACCGCCCTGGAGGAAGTAGGTAAAGGTCTCCGCCATCGGCATCACCTGGATCGCTCCGGTGGCCAAGCTGGGATCTCCGATGGATAGCGGTTGCCTCGCGGGCCTCGCCCCATAGACGCCGGACTCGTAAACGAGCTGGGCGTCCGGCGCATGCGTTCGACGCGCCAAGTTCACGGCGAGATTCGGAAGGCCGACGCCGACGAAAACGACGTCTTGGTCCCGGATCTCACGAGCGGCCGCGACGGCCATCAGCTCCGAAAGGCTCGCCGGGCGCATTACGTGTAGAGCCCGTAATCGACGGGGGGCGAGAGGTTCGGCTGAGGCTTCAGTCTTCGCTCGAGCTCCCCTTCATACTTTTCGACGTACTCCTCGCGGCTGGCGACTCCGTAGACCCATTCGTCGAGATAGGCTTCCAACGACGCCGCCGTGCGGCTCGTCTGGGCCCACCCGAGATAGAAGTCATTGTCACGGTCGTAATAGCCCTGCGCGTAGCTGGGATGGGCACCGAACGGCTCCGCGACGACGGCGTCCACAACGAGTCCCGGCACCAAGGTTCGGTTCGGATCCGCGCGGATGACGTCCTCGCTCACGATCTCCTCGACGACGACGATGACTTTCTTCGCGGCGAATGCGACTTCTTTCTGCACTCCCAGGAGACCCCAAACTTGGGTGTTGCCCGAGCTATCCGCGCGTTGGGCGTGAAGGATCGCGACGTCGGGACGAAGGGCCGGCACCGCGGCGAGAGACTCTCCGGTAAAGGGACACTCAACGGTGCGGATGGAGCCGTTGACCGCGGGGAGGTCCGTCCCGTCATAGTCGCGCAAGTGCATGAACGGAAGCCCGGAGGCCCCCGCTTTGAGTCGTGACAGCAAGCCGAAGTGCGAATACTCTTCGAGCGAAAGGGGCCGCGGCTGCTCCTTTTCGACCGCGCGGCGAATCCCATAGAGACTTCCGACTCCGGGGTTTCCAATCCAGCCGAAGATGAGCTTTCGCGCGACGCCCGCGGCAATCATCTGGTCGTAGATGAGGTCGGGCGTGAGGCGGCACAAGATCAGATCTTTCTTTCTTTGTCGGATGATCTCATGGCCTGCCGAGAACGGGATGAGGTGGGTAAAGCCTTCGGCCGCCACGACATCACCATCGTCGACATATTGCGAGATGGCCTCCTTCATCGAAAGGAGCCGAGCGCTCATAGGGACCGCATGACTTCGTCGAGGATGTCGACCGCGATATCGGCTTCTTGCTCGGTCACGATCAGTGGAGGTGCCAGCCGCACCGCACTGTCACCACAACCGAGCAGCAACAGGCCGCGCTCGAACGCCCCTTGGAGCACCACGTCGACGTTGCCGGGGTCGACGAGATCGAGCGCCAACATCAACCCGAGGCCACGCGCTTCTCCGATCGCGTCATAGCGCGCCGCGAGCTCATGTAGCCGCGTGAGGAGATGGGCGCCCACCCGCGAGGCGTGGTCGACCAGACCTTCCTCCAGAAGATCGAGCGTCGCGATCGCCGCGGCGCAGCTCACGGCGTTTCCTCCGTAGGTGCTGCCGTGGCCGCCGCTCGCGAATCGCATGTTCGCAGACGACGCGATCATCGCGGCCAGAGGCATGCCGGAGGCGATCCCTTTGGCGAGCGTCATGATGTCCGGCTCGAGATCGAAATGTTCCGAGGCGAACATACGCCCGGTGCGCCCCATCCCCGACTGCACCTCGTCTGCGATCAACAACATCCCGTGCTCGCGCGTCAACGTTCGCAGACGCTCTAAAAACTCCGGTTTGGGAACGTAGTAACCGCCCTCTCCTTGGACCGGCTCGACGATGATCGCGGCGACTTCGTCGGGCGGGGCGACCGCGTGGAAGAGCTGGTCGAGATGATCGAGGCACTCGACGTTGCACGTCGATGGTTCGCGGTTCACCGGACATCGATAGCACTGCGCGTAGTAGGTGTGGTGCACCTCGGGAAGCATCGGGCCGTAACCTCGACGCTGCACGGCTTTGCTCGCGGTCAGCGTACAGGCTCCCATCGTTCTGCCGTGGAACCCTCCGAAGAAAGCGATGATCTTGGGCCGGCCCGTGACGAGCCGCGCGAGCTTGATCGCCGATTCGACCGCCTCCGCACCGGAGTTCGTGAAGAAGACCCGAGCGTCGTCGATGGGAGCCACTCGAGCGAGCCGCTCCGCGAGCTCCAGCACCGGCGTGGTGTAGAAATCGGTCGGGCACATATGAAGAAGCTTGCCGGCTTGCAGACGGATCGCGTCGACGACTCGAGGATGACAGTGGCCCGTCGCGCACACCGCGATACCGGCAGCGAAATCCAGAAACTGGTTGCCGTCGGGGTCGGTCACGACCATGCCCATCGCCTCTTCGACGACGAGCGGATAGTCCTTCACATAGTGCTGAGACACGACACGGTGGTCACGCTCGATGAGAGCTTTCGCTCTCGGGCCGGGAAGCGGAGTGATGATGGAGGGTGCAGCCATCTTGGTGCCTATTATAATGTTGGTGCCCACTCGGGTCGCGGACTTCCTCGACCCGGGAAGTGATTAGGAGGCCGGAATGCCACGTCGGTTCTTGGTGGGAGGGGTCGCCATCACGGCCTTGTTGGCGGGGTGTCAGGAAACGTCCCCGCCGGATCCTCCGCCCGAAGTCGCTCTGGAGCTCGATGTCGGTCTAACGGCGTCCGAGCGTGCGCGGGTGCGGTACCTGAGCGAGGGAAGCGATCTCGCCCCGGTGATCTTGCTGCAGGCGCTCAGAGATCAGAATACCGGTCGACTCTTCGTGGACTCGCTCGAGCACTACGGTTTTCTTCCGAGCCCGAGAAGCGACGCCAATCCAGACGGCCTGCCGATTGGTTTTACCGTCGACGTGCCCTTGCTGTCCCCGAACAAGCTCCCCTATGTCGGGGTCAATTGCGCGGCGTGCCACACCGGACAGATCGAGTATCAAGGGCACGTCTTGCGGATCGACGGCGCGCCGAACCTATGCGACCTCGAGGCTTTGGCCCTCTCGGTGCGAGATTCGGTCGCGGCGCTGCTGACGGATCGGGACGAGATCGTCGCGTTTCTCGACCGAGTGGCGAGGTTGCTCCATCCCGAGGCCGGTGCGGCGGCGCCGCTCTTGTTCCCGAGCGACACGAAGATCTTTCTCGACAACCTCGTCGCCTCGGTGCAAGGAAGCCACGAAGAGACGATCAAAGACTCGCTAGGAGGCGCGCTCCAGGACTTGATGAAAGGTGAAACGATCGAGGCGGCTGGATCTCTCGCCGAGACGGCGAGCTCGGATGAGAGTAGACACATCCGCACCACCCTCGAGATCTTCAGCCGCTACGTGCCCATCTTGACGAATCGCCTGGAGTTCGCCCGTCGCGGATTGAGCGCCATCGAACGCTCTCCCGCCGCCGGACCCGGGCGAGACGACCCGTGGGGCATCATTCGGAACTTGCTCTTCGCGCAAGAGACACCATTGACGTCTCCGACGAGCATTCCGCACTTGTTCTACATGGGCGAAACGAGCTGGTACCACGCGGATGGAAACACCAACGCCGTGATGGAAAGAGACTTCGCTCAAGCGGTGGCGCTGGGCGGCTACGTCGACGTGAGGACGAATGAATCATCGTTGCGGCCGCGAAACATCCACGAGCTCGAGACGCTTTGGGCGAAAGTCCGCACTCCACAGTGGCCGGCGGACATCTTCGGCCCCATCGATGACGAGAGCGCGGCGCGAGGCAAAGTCTTGTTCGATCGGAAGTTGCCGGCGCCAAACGGTGCCGCGATGAGCTGCGCCGACTGCCATGGGTCTCGAGATCCTCTCCTCGTTGCCGTCGACGCGGTCGGGACGGACCCGAATCGAGCCGAGCGCTTCGGCCACGCGGTGAACGGAAAGCCTTTCCCGGCGGCTCTCGAGGAGCGAGTCTCAGAGATCCTCGAGATCGCGTACCAACGCGCGGGGCTCACGCCGGATGAGATCGAAGTGTGGGAGGCAGCCGCGACGTGGCGGGATACCGGAAAGTACGCCGCCAAGAAGCTGGACGGCGTTTGGGCCACCGCCCCTTACCTACATAACGGCTCAGTGCCCACGCTCGACCACTTGTTGAGACCGGAGCGCGAGCGTCCGTCCACTTTCTCCGTGGGCCATCGCGAGTACGATCCGGTCCGGGTCGGATACGTCCTCGACGATCCTTCCGCGTCGTTTCGATTCGATACGTCCGTCGACGGCAACAGCAACCGAGGACATCTCTATGGGACGGGACTGGACGACGAGCAGCGGGCGGATCTGATCGAGTTCCTCAAGACGCAGTAGACGTCCGCGCCTTCGATGCTGCCGGCTCCAAGTGCTTGCTCTCCCTCTCGCGCTGACCCTCGCGCGCTTTCGCCGTCAGCGCGCTCAACGCGACCTCCAGCCGCGTCAGCTCGTCTTTGAGCAAGTCCACCAGTAGATCACAGTCGGCTCGGGTGGCGCTGCGGGCGCGCCTTTCCAGATCCGCCGCGACCGCCGCCGCGGGCTCAGCCGAAATGGTCAACAGAGCGCCTTTGAGTCGGTGTGACAATCGTTCCACCGCCGCCACTTCCCCGACGGCTACCGCACGCTCCAGTCCGGCGACGTTTCCCGGAGCCTCGCTCAGAAACAAAGACGCCAACTCGGAGAGTAGCTCGGCATCCCCCCCGGCGCGGGCGAGAGCGTTCTCCTCGTCGAACGAAGGGGGACCCGCTGGTGCCACGGTGCCGCTGTTCGCCTCCGACAGACACCGTCTCATCATCGCAAACAGCTCCGTCTCCTGAAACGGTTTCGTCAAGAAGCCGTCCATGCCCGCATCGAGACACCGCTGTCGATCGGAGTCTCCGGCATGGGCCGTGACCGCAATGAGGGGAAACCTGGCTCCCCCCAAGGTCTCACTCGCACGGATCGCCTGAGCGAGCGCCGGCCCGTCCATCTCCGGCATCTGCACATCGAGAAGTCCGATGTCGAACTTGGAGCTCTTCCACAACTCGAGAGCAGCGGCTCCGTTCTCGGCAGTCTCGACGAGGCACCCCGCTCTCTCGAGCATCTTCATGGCGACCGCGCGGTTGACCGGGTGGTCGTCTGCGACGAGCACGCGAGCTCCACCAAGTGCCAAGCGATCCATGTGGGTGGTCTGCACTTCCTCGGGACGCTCGACCATCACCCCGCGTCGAACGATCTCGATCGCTCGCAACAGATGCTCCGGTGCGACGGGTTTGGTGAGGTGTCCCATGAAGCCGTACTCACGTAGCTTCGCGACGTCGATATGTTCGTGCGAGAGCGACATGAGGATCCCGGGCGCGGCGCTTTGCGTGCGAATGGCTTCGGTGAGATCCCAGACATCGAGCTCAGGTAGTCGCGAATCGACGATGATGAGAGAGAACTCCCGAAGCCGCACCGTCGGCATGACTTCGGAGAGACTGGCCCCGACTGCGGCTATGTCGAAGCCCCAAGCCCGGAGCTGTTGTGAGATGAGCCACCGCTGAGTCGGATTGTCGTCGACGACCAGGATGTCGAAGCCCTCGACCGACTCCGACGGGAGCACGGTAGCGATCTGCTCATCGCCCCGTTCGAAGACAGCGGTGAAAATAAAAGTACTGCCCAACCCACGCGCGCTCTCCACTCGCAAGGCGCCGTTCATGCGACTCACGAGCTCTCTCGAGATCGCGAGCCCCAGACCTATTCCGCCGCGACTCTCCGTCTCTTCGGGAACGTCTCCGGCGCTCCCTTGAGCGAAAGCGTCGAAGATGCGGGCCTGCCGGTCGACCGCGATGCCAACGCCGCTATCGGACACCGCGAACTGCAAGGTCACTCGAGAATCATCGTCGCTGACGCGTGAGACCTCGAGCAAGATCTCACCTTGCTCCGTGAACTGAATGGCGTTCGCAAGCAAATTTGTCAGGACTTGGCGAAGCCGGCTCGGATCCCCGACGAGACCACCCGGAACATCAGGCTCGATCCAAAATCCAATCTCGATGCCGCCTAGATGGGCCTGTGGCGCGAGGCTCTTCACGGTCTCCCGGACCCACTTTCTCAGGTCGAACGACACGTGCTGAAACCGCAGCGCCGACGCGCGGATATGGGAGTAGTCCAGCATGTCTCCGATCAAACGCATCAGCCCTTGTCCGGAG